>CAZTHI010000062.1:0-1603 GCA_964613135.1 uncultured Gammaproteobacteria bacterium | reverse complement strand
TTTACAACCAAAGTATGAAACAGGTTTTTGAAGAGGCATTTGAAGAAAAATTATTAAATAGTAAGGAAGTTTAATTATGCCGGAGTCAGGTCCAAGTTTTAAACCGAGCATCCAAGCTGGCACGCCACCGGAACAAAAAAGGCCGGTGGTAGCCAGATTTACCAGACAGCAAAGACACCCGGAACAGTAACATAGTATAATCCGGTAAATTATGCTCAAGGCCGAATTTTTTAACCCCCCCCCAGAGGCGATTCAAATTCACCGCCTGGTCCAGGAAAAATATGGTGCCCAGCTAGACCAATTAGTTCGTTTCGGCGATTTTTTTGATCCGTCAGTATATACTCCTTATCAATGGGCGGCCAAGCTGGGCATGAGCGCCAACCAAAGGCTTCATCCCAGCTTAATCCAAATCAGAACAGGTCAGGCCGTAGCCCTGGAAAATGCTAACGGCAACCCGCTCTCTGCGCTTGACCAGCAAAAACTGGCCCGGGTCTATCAGCATGATTATGGGGAAATCATTCTTTGGGGCGGTTTCGGCATCGGCGACGTGGCCGACCCCACCAAAAACGGTCTCAATGCCGCCATGGAATCAGCCATGTTTCAGATAGTTTTATTTTCATCTGTGTTTGAAGCCGTGGACATTCCTACCTGCCAATTCCTTGAACCGTTGGAAAATTTTGCCAGCCGGTCTTTGGAAGAACAACTGCCACAAGCGCAATCCTCTGCCAACTCGTTACAAACCGTTGCCCAAACCAAAAGTTATATACCCTTGATTAAAGAGGCCTTGTTTTCTACTCAAACCTATCAGGAAATTGTCGTCGATAAAAAACCGCCATTGGGGCAATTATTCCGGGCGATTGAAATTGCCGATTACGTCGAAACGGCAATTAATGCCGCCCAAAATAACGCTCATAACGGCCACATTTTGGCCGCCGAGGTTTTGCAGGGTTCTTTACTGAATTTAATTAACTATGCCGACTATTCATCTATCAGCACGTTTTTAATGAAAAAGGCCCGACAAATTTTTAAAATAGGAGAAGATATTTTGGCAAAATCCCAAACACCCGGATTTAATCAAATTATTATTGATGGCCGGCCCGGAAAAAGAGAAACTCATTTCAACCAAGAAAAATTCTTATCTACACTTAAAAATTTTGGCTCATGGCTGAACAGTAACGGTAAAATTAATTAATTTCCCCCCTCCCGCGAAGCGAGCGCCGCCGAGCGGCCTTGTCTTGCCGGAGCCCCGACCCCGACGAAAGTCGGGGGAGGGGCGGAGGCAGAAACGAACGGATTAGGATTTTGGTTTAAAGCGAAGCGAACCGGTTCGCAATTTACAGTTAGAATTTAATGGTTAGCGGTTAAGTTATGGTTAGATAGCAGTTTCCCGGATCGCCGATTGGTTTGTTGCTTGGGTTATCCGGTTTTGGCCGGAAGCGGCGGCGACTGCCCCGGCTTGCCCGCCGTAGCCAAAGGCGAAGACTGGGTTTCCGGTTATCCCGGGCGGCCGCTTTCCGGCGGCCTGGTGGGGGTAATCCGGCTTGACCAGCCTATCTGGCCTGGTAAATGACGCCTTGATTGGCTGTTAAGTCAACCCTTTGTT
>CAZTHI010000061.1:0-1629 GCA_964613135.1 uncultured Gammaproteobacteria bacterium | reverse complement strand
GAACTTCTGCCGGCGTAACCCCGGCTATAAAAAAAGAAGGAATATCAGAAACCGGAAAGTTCATTTATGAGATGCAGGTTCCGGTTGGCGGCGTTATTGTCGGTTATGTTATGTCCGCCGAAGAAGACAATAAAAACCAATGCCGGCCGGATTTTGAAAAAATAAGAAAAAGCTTTTTGTATTATTAATCTGAAAAATAAAAAAAAGAACCTTATAGCCTAGGGCCGTAAGGTTCTTGCATTTGTATAGCTTTACGCGTTTTTATCTTTCCTCATCTCAGACCTAATTCTTCGGCAGCGATGAAGACCAAAATTATACCACGCGCATTTTTTAAAGGTGCAGATGCGGTTGCTGGCGCAGCATTCGGGAAGATTTTGAGAGTTAATGCCTATGGTGACGATCTCCACGATTCTTTCCAGGGAAATGCGAGTTGGGGTTACGCCGGGAGCGGCCAGGCTTCCGTTAAGAAGCATCTGACCTTCCGTATGAAAATACCATTCTTCGGCGCCTTCTACTTTTCCCTCGGCCGCCAAGGCTTGCCAATCGGTAGTGATAAGCTTGCCCTTCAGCCGTTGTTCTTCCAGGCGCAGCATCTGGGCAACATCAGTGATTTTTAATCCGTATTTTCTGTTTGTGAAAATTTGCACATTGCCCGATGGGTGCTTTTGGATCACCACTGCTGCTTCACAGCCGAATGATGAGCGGGCAAATTTTGACATTACCTCATTGCCCGATTCAATCACCGCTACCTTGAGGGTCCGGCCGTTGCTTTTAATTTCTATCACCTTGGCTTTTTCGTCAAACTCTTTTTTGGTTTCCTGAAAAAACTGGACTTGCTCATAATACTTAGCTTCGAGGCCCATAATAGCCCACTGGATAACCTTTTCCGGCTGGTCTAGAAATTGGCCGTGGAGGAGTTTAACCAGAGCGGGGAGATCAAGTGATCGAGATCCGCCCTTCAAATCTTCTTTTTCAACGGATTCAAGGATGATTTTTAAAGCCGGGTCATCCTCAATCCCTAAGTCTTCCGCCACCAAAGTAGCGGCGCATTTGCCTTTGGCGGATTTTCCGGAGGAACCGTTGTGGTTCGGATGTTCATCAAATTTTCCCCCGCCTGTTCCGACCAGGAGATATCCGTCAGCCTCCCATTCGGCAGCGCTTCTGCCATCAGGCGTGGTGCCTCCTTCGGTCCAGAATATAATCTCGGTTGTGCTCACGCCCGGGTACTTCTCTCCCCCGAATTTTCTCAGCAGCCAGATGGCTGTGATCTCATCAAGGTGGGGCCTGGTATGAGTTATAATTCCGCGTATTTCCACGTCATCCTCCCTTTCAAGGAGCAAAAATGTTTAAAATATAGGATAATTGGAAATCATATAAATATAGCATATATAGGCTAATATGTCAAGACTTGTTTTGTCAAGAATGAAAAGATTCTATTTTTTGGCTTGCATTTTTTTAAGGATAGTGTATAATGAAAAAACAAACTAAATAAACACCTTTAACAAAACCTTTGGTAGCGGAAGGTGGCCAAAGGGCTTCCCTTTATAAATGGGAGGTTAAATAATCTTTTTTTGTTTAACAGAATTTGTGATAAATTTGTCCCGCTCCTTATTATTTATTGTCAGCGGG
>CAZTHI010000060.1:0-1718 GCA_964613135.1 uncultured Gammaproteobacteria bacterium | reverse complement strand
CGGCGAGAACACTGTAAAACTGGCTTATTCTTTACTTGGCGGTGACCCCGAGTCTTTGTCAAAAGATCAAATAGGTAATGTTTTAATGACGGCCAAATCTTTGAAAAGAGAACTGACGGATGAGGAATTAAACAGTCTTTTAAACGGCCATAAGTAGTTTTGCTTTTTTGAGTTTTTCAATAATCTCTGCTTCGCCTTTGCCGCGGATATACCACAGGATAAATACCCTGGCTGCTTCCGGAGAAAGGGCGAGGGAGCCAATTTCGATTTTAATTTGGGAGTATTTTGACGGCTGCATCGAACCCTTATCAAGATCCGTTTGAAACAGTCTCTCGATAAAGGAAATGGGGATATGACCATCCCTGACCGCGGATTTTTTGGCCAAATCAACAATCGCAAAAGATCCCCTTACTTCATCGCGGCGGGGGATTGGATCACGAAGGATAATGGGTAAAAACTCGATTTTTTGCTGGCAAAATTCTTGAGCTCTTTCCCAATCGGAAATTTCGTTCTCACCGACCGAATGGTCGTTTAAAGAAGTAACAGCCAAAGATGGGAGACCTTTCTTTTTGGCGGCTCTAATCAGATGGGCGATCGGGTGACCGAACGGGTCAAGATTGTGCATATAAAAAACTCCTTCTTTTTCACTAAGAAGTATGGGCGGTATTTCACTTGCGGCCTTTTTGCTTACCGGGACACGCAGGTGGCAAATTCCGCCAAAACGGATTTGACAAGTCCGTGGGTTGTCAAGCAGTTGATGGAATTCCTGATGAACCAGGTTTCTATCAACTAGAGGAAATAGGTCCTGAGAAAACATCATGCTTGAAAGAGCTTTTTTCTCCGGAGTTTTTTTGGCCAAAGTAACTTTTTCCAAACTGCTTGAGTCCTGAGCGTTTGCCCAAATTCCAAAAACACCTCGTACTTGTCCGGCAATAGGGTAGCCTTGACGCAGAAAATTGACGGCGAGGGCGATGTCGTCTGGATTGTTAAGCCAACCGACCTGAAGTTCTCCCGGTTGGTATTCATTTTTCTCCGGATTCACAAACTAATTATATTAAAATACTATTGACATTTACAAATGTGGTAACTATATTTTAATAAGCTGATCATTATTTAATTGGAGTAAAAGGAGAAAAATATGACTCTAGAAAAAGCAAAACAAGCACTGGTTGCCTCGGAAAATAAAGCCAGGGAATTGGGCGTTCTGGTGACGACTGTAGTTGTTGATGAACACGGCAGTATTATTGCTGTTTCCAGAATGGACGGGGCGATTCCTATCAGCCCGCGGATTGCTTATGCCAAAGCTTTTACCTCGGCCTCTTTGGGGGTTCCCAGCGATGCTTTGGCGGAAAATGCCGTTCCCGGTAAGCCATTTTTTGGTGTCAATACTCTCCTTGGTGGAGAACTGACGCCAATTGCCGGTGGTTTGCCGGTAGCCATTGAGGGAAAGTTAGTTGGCGGAGTTGGTGTTGGGGGGTCGATGGATGTTTCCCAGGATGCGCTTTGTGCCCAGGAAGCTCAAGAGGTATTGGCGAAATAAATGATTTTGTCATAGAAATATCCAGTTGAAAAAATTACCGCGATTGACTATTCTATATTATGTTAACTAATGATGACTTGGCCAAAATTAAGCTTCTTGTAACCGGTGGGAATTCTCCAGTACTCAAGGAAATTGACGAAGTAAAAGAAAAAATCGAAAATGTTGAGAGCCAAATCAA
>CAZTHI010000059.1:0-1760 GCA_964613135.1 uncultured Gammaproteobacteria bacterium | reverse complement strand
CTGCTGGTTTCTTCTTTAGCCTTAAATTTAACGCAAAATAGATTTCAAAATCAACCAGGAATTAAAAAAAGAAACCGGCAAGCTGGTGGCCAGCGTCAAGATCCCCGAAAATGTGTCGGTCAATAATGCTCCGCCCGGCAGCGGTTATGCTCGCCAGCAAGTGCAAACCGACGCCGGTAATTTTTTGGTTAGCTTGGTAGCGGCCGACCTTGGCTCCACTAGAGTTATTGTTGACACGGCCTCGGAATCGACTTGCGCCAACGATTGTCCGGTTTTATCCCTGGCGGACTATGCGGCCCGCAACAACGCTTTTGCCGGCGTGAACGGCGCTTACTTTTGCCCGGCCACTTATCCCCAATGCGCCGGCAAAACCAATTCTTTTGACACTTTACTGATGAATAAAAATAAAGTCTATTTTAATTCCGACAATAATGTCTACAGCACGGTTCCGGCGGTCATTTTTGGTAGCGGCTGGATCCGTTTTGTGGAAAGATCGCTTGATTGGGGCCGGGATACCAGCATCGATAGTATGATTGCCAACCGGCCGCTATTGGTGATGGGCGGTCAAATTAAATTTACCGGCGAAGGCGAGCCCAAAGAGATTGGTAGAGGCAGCCGCGGCTTTGTCGGCAATAAAGGCAATACCATTTATATCGGCGTGGTTCACTCTGCCAGCGTGGCCGAAGCGGCCATTGTTTTGCAAAAACTGGGCTTGGAAAACGCTTTAAATTTGGATGACGGCGGCTCCACGGCTCTCTGGTCCGGCGGGCTGGCCTCGACGCAAGGCGGGTATAAAGTCGGCCCCGGCCGCAATCTTCCCAACGCCATCCTGTTTGTCAAAAGATAAAATCTTCTTGACAAAATAACTATAGGGTTATAAAACCAGGGATGGTTATTTACCTCAATTCGCACTGGAAGTGCAACACTTGGCAGCATACGAAGCCTCTAGTATTTTCTCAAGACACTCGTTCGGTGTCAAGTAGCTGTACAGGACCTATACATAGAGAACGGCTGCTCCTTTCTCTAAATGCTTTGTAACATATTCGGCAGGGGTTTGGTAGTTGAGGGCTTGGTGGAATCTGTGGCAGAGATATTTGTGGTTGAAAAGAGCACACTTGTGATTAATTTGTTCCAGTTCCGGAATTAGGTCATCCTGCCAGTTGAAAAATTCATAGACTAAGGTTTTGATAAATCTCTCTACCCTGCCATTCATCTGGGGCGTGTGGGGATAGCTAAAGTAATGAGTAATTCCCAAATTCTGGCAAGCCCGGTGCAGGTAGAGCAGGTACTCGCTCCCATGGTCGGTGTTCACGGCTTGGATAGTGAATGGGAAAAATGATTTGATCCTGGATAAGAAGTCTGCGGCTGAAGCTGAAGAGACGGTTCGATATGCCCAAACCATGCCGAATCGGGACTTGCAATCAATGGCCGCAAAGACATAAAACTTCTGCCCCAAAACATACAGGTGTTTGGTATCTAGCTGCACCAGGGAACCAATTTCCCGATCCCGCAACTCCCTGGCGGCTTTAATTCTGGCAATCTGCATTTTCCTCCGGGTGGCCAGTTTGGCCTGCTGCAGGTTGTGCAGCTCCCGATTCCGGTTGATCACCTTTTGAATAACATTGTGGGCTACTTTGATGCCTTCTCTGATCAATTCCTCGTGAATTTCATATTTGCTTTTCTCCAGGTCAGCTTTCCGGATATCATATATGCGCCGGATAATGTGAGTCGGGGTGGTCATTTCCCTGACTCTCTTTGGC
>CAZTHI010000058.1:0-1804 GCA_964613135.1 uncultured Gammaproteobacteria bacterium | reverse complement strand
TTTCATGACCATGATTTTACCTCCAAAGTGTCGGATTTCTACGGGGAATAAAGCGGAAACTTGACAAAGGCCCCCTTTTGGAACTATAATTTTTCTTCCCTCTAGTGAGGTAATTAAAAAGTATGAAAGGCAAAGAAACCGCACCAGCACCACTAATCCCAAAGGAAGTCGTCAATCAGGGATTGGACGCAATTGAAAATTTCGCCGTTCAGCGTAAATTGCCGGTGAATGCTTACCGAGAATTCCTGACTGATCGGCGGATTACCCGTGACAGCCCCTCCCATGAAGGCGACCTGACCGGAAAGCAAAGGAAATACAACATTCCCTGCCGACCACCCCTTGGTTATACAAACCCGACCAAGGACGAAGAAGCCGTTACGACGGAGTCCTTGCACCCAGATAAATAGTTGCATTATTGATTTCTTCATGATATAATCCTTTTTGTATTAGCGGATTGAAGAAATACATCTGCTTAATTTTGAAAACATTTTCTGACTAGATCAGTTAAAGATAATAAACTCCAAATACTTTCTTTTTTTAGTTTTGTATCTTTCTCCCTAATCATAACTTGACTTCTTCTTTAGGCAGTTATATTTCTTTAATTTCTTTTCGGGCCTGAATAAATGTATCGACAAACTCACCGTGGATCTAGGCAGCCTGCGACCTCCCTTTTTAAGAGGCGCTCTTTTCGTGGACGACCAACCGTCAGGTCTTTTAACCCTGATCAATTAATCCGCCACACTATTAATAATGGGGTGGGCCAGAATGAGCCGTCTTATACCGCCCGTCATCAATTTGCCGATTTTCCCATTCTTGAAGAAATCAAACGGAATATCGCCCAAAAGGGCTACACGGTGCCGACGCCGATTCAAGACCAAGCCATTCCCCAGATTCTGGCCGGACGCGACCTGATCGGGGTGGCCAATACCGGTACCGGCAAAACCGCGGCCTTTTTAATTCCGCTGATTGATAAAGTGGCCAAAAACAGAGCCGAAAAAGTGCTCATCATCTCGCCTACCCGGGAACTGGCCAGCCAACTCAACGACGAATTGCTGGCTTTTGCCAACGGGCTGGGCATTCGTTCTGTTCTTTGCATCGGTGGCCTGAATATCTTCCGCCAAAAATATGGCTTGCAAGGGCAATTTAATTTTGTCATCGGGACCCCGGGAAGAATCAAAGACTTGCTGAGAACCAGAAATTTGACCCTGAACAACTTTCAAACCGTGGTGCTTGACGAAGCGGACCGCATGGTGGATATCGGCTTCATCCAAGACATCAAATATTTTATTTCCCTGCTGCCGCCAGTCCGCCAGTCACTTTTTTTCTCGGCCACCATTGACGGCAAAGTCAAAGAAATATTGGGTTGCTTTGTACGCAATCCGGTGACGGTGTCCGTCGAAAAACAAGAAATCGTCGCCAACATCCACCAGGAAATTATCAAGGTGGTTGACCAGCATAGAAAAATTGACCAGCTTCATGAGCTGCTGATCCGCAAAGAGTACGAAAAAGTGCTGATTTTTGGACGAACGAAGCGGGGGGTGCAAAAGCTGGCCGACGAGCTGGTCAAACGGGGGTTTAAGGCCGACGCGATTCATGGCAATAAAAGGCAAAATCAACGACTGAAAACCCTGGAAAAATTTAAACGCAGCGAAATTAAAATCCTGCTGGCCACTGACGTTGCCTCCAGAGGGCTGGATATTCCTAACGTCAGCCACGTGATCAACTATGATATGCCCGATACGCACAACGCGTACATTCACCGCATCGGCCGCACCGGCCGCGCCGATAAAAAAGGCATCGCCCT
>CAZTHI010000057.1:0-1825 GCA_964613135.1 uncultured Gammaproteobacteria bacterium | reverse complement strand
TAAATAAGGTAAACGGTGAAAGAGCCATAAGTGAAAAGGTGGGGGTTCATTTGAGAAGGGAAAGAAAGCCGGCTAACGGCGCCGGCAATATGATATTCGTCCGGATGGAAAAAATTACCCTCGCCCCAATCGAGTTTATAAAAACGTAAAACAGCGCCGAGGAAAAGAATGCCTAAAAGCCAGAACTTCTTAGGCCACATAAATAATGAAGATGATGATTAGTCCCCAGCTGATAAGGGCGACCGACAAAGGAAGATCGCTGACTAAAAGTTTTTCCGGTTTTTCGCCCGCCTGTTTTTCATAAATAAGCTGAGCATAGCGCATGATGCCAAAAATAACAAAGGGGATGGTGGCCACCATGAACCATTTACGGCCCAAGGCCTGAGGAAAATTGATTAGAAGAAATTCGGTCAGAAATCTTTTGAATTGGGGTGGTTCGGTAAAGAAAGTAAAAAGAGCGTAGCAAATCACGCTGGCGGTGGCAAAAGTGGAGGTGTAAAAATCCAGCAATTGCTGGCGGTAGCCCAAAAGCGCCGGCCGGGTTTTGGTGCCCTCCGAGACCAGCTCCGAGCGTCTTTTACCGGCGGCAATAAATAATGACAGGAAAATGACCGTCATCATCAGCCAAACCGGCAGGTGAAAACTGGTCAGGGCTTCACCGGCAAAGGTTCTGATAATAAAGGAGCTGGCAATCGCTAAAATATCAAAGACGGCAAATTTTTTCAGTCCGGAGGAGTAGGCCAAATGCAGCCCCAGAAAGATCAAGCCCAGCAGAAATAAGCCATAATTTAAAAGCAGGCTAAGAACCAAGGCTCCCAAAGACAGCAAAATAGCGGCTTGGAGAGCGATTTCTGGACTCAGGTCGCCGCTGGCAATCGGCCGGTATTTTTTGAGCGGATGGAGCCGGTCATATTTGGCGTCGATAATATCGTTAATCAAATAGGAGGCAGAGGACAAAAGTGAAAAAACAATAAAACCGTAAAGACTGATGGTAAATAAATCCGGGTTGAACAACTCGCCGTTAAAAATAATCGCCGCAAAAACCAGGCTGTTTTTGATCCATTGGCCCGGCCGTAGGCAAATCAGTAATGGTTTTAAAGGAAGGCTTTTATTGGTCATTAACTACTATTTTAACAATTTTTTCCCCAAGCTCAATGGCGTAATTAAGGCCACGGTCCCAGGGATAAACCTGCTGCATATTGGCCAGGTAGACGCCCGGGAGAGCGGTTTTATGGCCGGCAATCAGGCGCGAATAGTTAACCGGCATGACGGGCTGGGCAAAAAGATTACGTGACACGTAACACGTAATACGTGATGCGAAATTAAAATTAGGATTAATCCTTTTAAGATAGGGCAGAAACTCTTTAAAAATTTGGTCTTTAGTCATCTTAAAGTAGCGGTGGTCTTGGGGATAATAGCCACCGACGTAAGCGACATAGTTGCCGCCGTAATTTTTGCGGTCAACAAAATTGGTCTGCTCTACCACCGCCACAAAGGGAAAATCTTTTTCGTTAACGCTAAGCCAATAGGTGCCGTCCGTCAAAAACTTTTCTTTGAGAATTAAAATGAGATTAATGGCCCCCAGCATTTCCGGCAAGCCGGTTTTAAAGAATTTTTCCGCCGGCACGGTGATAATAATTTTGTCGTAGCCGGCCAAATCTTTGAGATTTTTTATTTCCCGGTTAAAAATAACCTGGCCTTTATTTTTCTTTATCTGCTCGGTCAATTTGTCGGCCAAAACCTGGAAACCACCCTGTAGATAGCCTAATTGAACACTTCTTTTTTTAATTCTGGCCCAAAACCAGGCCATGGAAATTTGATTGGC
>CAZTHI010000056.1:0-2108 GCA_964613135.1 uncultured Gammaproteobacteria bacterium | reverse complement strand
ACCCATCACAATTTCACCAGCTACTGGTATCCGGACGCCACCCGTTTTATCGTCGAGCAATTCGGCGCCGCCGACAATACCATTCATGAATTCCCGATTTACAGTTTTGTCGTCGCCGATCTGCACGGCCACCTGCTCAACTTGCCGTTTGTGCTTTTATTTTTGGCTTTGTCTTTAACGATCTTTATCCAAAAAAAGCTAACTTGGTCACTGGGTATCTTGGCTTCCTTGCTACTGGGGGTCTTTTACATCACCAACGCCTGGGATCTGCCCATCTATTTTGGGGTGTTAGGATTGGTGATTCTCTGGATCAACTTCCAAAAATATAAAATAACGCCACGGACGCTTTCCACCACGATACTGCCAGCCGCTGGCATCCTGCTTTTAGCCGTTATTTTTTCTTTACCGTTTCACCTCAACTTTCGCTCCATCACCTCCGGCGTCGCCTTAACCGACTTTCACTCGCCGCCCTGGATGCTACTGGTACTCTGGGGATTTCCCTTGTTTATTACTGCGAGCTTCGGAATATTCTTAATCGCCCAAAAACGTCTCACGTCTCACATCTCACGTCTCACAGACATCTTTATTTTATTCTTGCTCTTTATTTCCTGGGCGCTGATCGTGGTACCGGAAATTTTTTATCTGAAAGATATTTATATCCATTCTTATCAGCGGGCCAACACTATGTTTAAACTCACCTATCAATCGTTTGTCATGTTCTCTTTAGCCAATGCCTATATTGTGGTCAGGATATTAACCAGTCTTAAAAAATCTTTGGTAAAATTTTTATTTGTTATTAGTTATTTGTTATTAGTTAGTTTCGTTTTCATCTATCCTTATTTTGCCACCCGCTCCTATTACGGGCTTAAAAATTATTTAGGCATTTATGGTCTAAATTATCTAAAGGATCAATATCCCGACGACTATCAGGCGGTTTTATGGTTAAATAAAAACGTGGCCGGCCAGCCGGTCATCGTGGAGGCCGTGGGGGAAAGCTACACTGATTTTGCCCGGGTCTCCGCCAACACCGGCTTGCCCACGATTTTGGGCTGGCGGGTCCACGAATGGCTTTGGCGGGGTTCTTTTGATCAGCCCGGAGCGAAAACCGAAGAAGTCAGAAAAATCTATGAATCAGAGGATTTAGCGGAAACTCAAGAACTGTTAAATAAATACCAAGTCCGCTATGTCTTTTTGGGCACCATGGAAACCCGCGCCTACCCGCAGTTAAACGAAGAAAAATTTACCAAACTGGGCAAAGTGATCTTCCGCCAAGGCCAAACCAAAATTTACCAGATAGACTAGCTCTAATTTACAAAACAAAATCCAAATAGTTATTTTGGTTAATTATTTCAAAACTGGCTCTCGGATAACTCCCCGCCCATTGAGTCGGCGCTTTTATTTTTTGGTCCGCCCACTTAAATTCAAAGCCAAATAATTTCCCCTCCCTTTCCTCTACCCAATCAATCTCTTGTTTTTCCCACGTTCGCCAAAAATAGTTATTGGCATAAATTCGCCGATACTCCTGTTTTTTCAGTCTTTCGGCCACCAAATAATTTTCCCAAAGTGCGCCAACGTCATCTCTGGTATCTAAATTATTGAAATTCTTGATCACGGCGTTTCTAATGCCGTTATCCCAAAAATAATATTTGCTTTTTTTGGTCACTTCTTTTCGCAAGTTGCGGTTATACCCGCGAAGATTATATAAAATAAATGACTGCTCAAATAAGTTCAAATAGCGCTGAACGGTTTTTTTATCTACTCCTAAAGATTTTCCCAATTCCGTTAGAGAAACTTCTTTTCCCACCTGAAAAGCAATTAATTTTAACAAGTCTAAAAGCAGCTTCGTGCTGCCGATCTGTTCGATTTCGATAATTTCCTTAAACAGATAAGTGGCGACGTTTTCCCCAAGAATTTGGATTCTTTCGCTATTGGTTTTGGCATTCAAAACCTCCGGGTAGGAGCCAAAAATTAACCGGCCGGCTTTTTTTTCGGCTAATTCAAACCGGTTTTTCTCCTTAGTCAACTCTCCAATCCAAAGCGGATAAAGACGATGGGTATATTTCCGCCCAACTAGCGGCTCACCCACCCGATATGATAAATCCAAAGAG
>CAZTHI010000055.1:0-2531 GCA_964613135.1 uncultured Gammaproteobacteria bacterium | reverse complement strand
ATCCCCAAATGACCACCATTAAAAATGTTTCGCCGGAATTTTCCCGGAGAACTCAAATTACGACCGGTGGCAATAATACCAATACCCAGGTGATTGGGGTGACGCCCACCTACCCCGAGGTTCACAAGATTGCCCTGGCCTCCGGCAGTTTTATCAGCCAGCGGGATGTCGACAGTATGACTAAAGTGGCGGTTTTGGGTCCGCGGGTAGTGACGGATTTGTTTGGCGAGGGCGCCAATCCCATTGGCCAAACCATCAGAATGAACGGCCAAACTTTTACGGTGATTGGCGAAACGGTGTCTAAGGGAGGATCGGGTTTTTTAAATCAGGACGATATTGTTTACGCGCCGCTCACGACGGTTCAAAAAGTTCTTTTTGGCGCCAATTATTTGACCTCGATTGCCATTGAAGCTCAAGATACGCAAACGATGACCCAGGCTCAAAATGAAGTTGGTTATTTTTTGCTGGCCCGCCACCATCTGGCCGATCCGACTCTGGCCGATTTTTCGATTCTGTCGCAGCAGGATATTATCAATACCGTTTCCGCGACCACCGGCACCTTCACCGCCTTATTGTCGGGCATCGCCGCCATCTCCTTGCTCGTTGGCGGTATCGGTATCATGAATATTATGTTGGTGACGGTCACGGAAAGAACCAGGGAAATTGGTTTGCGTAAGGCTTTGGGCGCTAAAAAACGAACGATTATTACTCAATTTTTATTGGAAGCCAGTATTCTGACCGGTATCGGCGGCATCTTTGGCATTGGACTGGGAGTTTTAGCTTCGTACGGTATTTCGCGGATTATTAGTCTACCTTTTGCCATTTCCGCGCCCTCAATCTTACTGGCTTTTGGTGTTTCCGGCGTGATTGGGATTTTATTTGGTTGGTACCCGGCTAAGAAAGCTTCCGACTTAGAACCGATAGAAGCTTTAAGATATGAATAATTTGGAGGGAGGTGAAAAATGAAAAACAAAAATGTTGTGATTACAATTTTAGCTTTAATCATCGTGGCCGGCGGGGCTTTTTTTGCGGGGACCAAATATCAACAGAGCCAAACCCCGTCTTTTGCCAGACAGTTTAATGGCGCCGGAAATCGTAACGGTAATCAAAACGGGGTGGGCTTTCGGCCCGTTTCCGGACAGATCATTGCCAGCGACGACAAATCCATTACCGTCAAACTCCAAGACGGCTCCAGCAGGATTGTGATTTTATCCGATAAAACGACGATTAATAAAGTGGCGGAGGGGACGAAGGCGGATTTAAAAACCGGCGAAACGGTCATGGTGGTCGGCCAGGACAATACGGATGGCAGTGTGACCGCGCAAAACATTCAGCTTAATCCGGGAATTGGAAGACTGCCATAAAATTTATTATTGCGGCAAAGAAAAATGAAAATGGATTTCGTTTAGCCTCCGTTTTTCCGCGGTTAAATGATAACCATGTTTTGCCAAAAACTTAATAATTTGGGGGCGATTTTCACCAAAAAGAGGGTGGGCCTCTAAAAAAATATGCTTTGGTCGGTAATTCCCTAGTCCTTCAAGAACGTGTTGACCGGCGCCTTCAACGTCAATTTTGATAACATGGGGCGGTTTAAGATTATCCTGGTGGACAAGCGAAATGATGCTTCTGGCCCGAATCGGGAGATGACTCTTAAAATCCTGACCGCTGGTCTGACCGGCCTTTTGGGTGTGAGGCGCGTGCCCCGTGATGCCACTGGTATGCAGAGTGATTAGACTATCTTTATCCCAAAGGGCGGTTGTTAAAACAATGACGTTTTTTAGGCCGTTTAAGGCAATATTTTCTTTTAGCTTTCTGATGCATTCTTTATCCGGTTCAAACGCGTAAACCAAGCCTTCTTTTCCGGTCTTGAGGGCGGCCAGGATCGTATGGGTGCCGATGGCGGCCCCAACATCATAAATGACGTCGTCCGGTTTAATGCATTGGAGTAAGTCTTTTAAGAACTGGTTTTCAAAATACGGGCCGTTAACCATTTCTTCTTCCTGGCGGCTGCCGACTTTTATTTTGAAACGGAGACCGGCCAGACTTTTTTGAGCCACATAAGGAAATTTGGTTAGATCGGTAATGTCTGCCTTGATTTTTCTGGCGGCTAAATAAAAAGTCGGGCAGCGTGTCGCTGCCATTTTTTTAACATGCCCCCAGACATTATGATCTTGGCTGATTTTGACCCGCATGGTCAGAGTATAGTCTTAGGGAGTGTTAATTTCAAAATGAAGATGAGACTGGCTTCCGCGGCGATCTTCGGAAACCAAACGATAGCCGCGATTTTTCAAGAGTTCGCTAATTTTTTCACCGCTTTCTCCGTATCGCGGGTGGACCTCGATAAAAATATTTCGTGGTCGAAGATCTTCCATGCCCAAGAGAACTTGCAAACCGGCGCCTTCAACGTCAATTTTGACAACATCGGGTGGTTTAATTGTTTTCTCATTAACTAAGGAAACTAAACTTCTGGCGGTAATTTTTAAATGATTTTTAAAATTTTTAGGGGGTGTTTGCCCTTTTTCGGTGACCTG
>CAZTHI010000054.1:0-2789 GCA_964613135.1 uncultured Gammaproteobacteria bacterium | reverse complement strand
TCATTTCCAAAAGATCATCAATGCCGGCGCCGGTTTTGGCGGAAACGGGCGCCACAACAACGTCGCCGCCATAGCCCTCCACGGGAATGCCACCTTCGGCCAACATTTTCTTAACCCGCTCAAGATTAATATCGGGCAGATCAATCTTATTTAACGCCACCAGATAATTGATCCGGGCGTCTTTGATATATTGCAGGCATTCGACCGTTTGGGGTTTAATGCCTTCATCGGCGGCCACCACCAACAAAGCCAGGTCAGCGACTTTCGCCCCCCAGGAACGCATCTCCGCAAAAGCCACGTGTCCGGGCGTGTCAATGAAAGTAATTTTACTTGAGTGATAATCTATCTGGTAAGCGTTGATGTGTTGAGTAATGCCCCCCGCTTCGGTGGCGGCGGCGTTAGTCTGGCGGATTTTATCCAACAGGCTGGTTTTGCCATGATCCACGTGACCCAAAACAGCCACAATGGGCGGTCGGCCCAGAGAAACAATTTTCTTTTTGTCGGATTTCGCCATAGCTTCTCATTTCTGCTTGGTCACTGCTTTAACTGATTTGGCTTTTTTGACCTTGGTGGTTTTGGCCACGGCTTTCTTAACCGGTTTGGCGGGCGTTTGGACTTTGCCTTGAATATCGATTTTATAGCCCGTCAATTTAGCGGCCAGGCGGACGTTTTGGCCCTCACGGCCGATGGCCAAGGACAATTGGTCTTCCGGCGCGGAAACCACCGCGGTTTTGTTTTTCTCGTCCAATTTAACTTCAATTTGTTGGGCCGGAGACAGTGCCGCGATAATAAATTTGGCGGGATCATCGCTAAATTGGATAATGTCGATTTTTTCGCCGCCAATTTCGTCAATAACCGCCTGCACCCGGACGCCCTTTTGACCAACGCACGAGCCGACCGGATCAACCCCGGTTTGACGGGAAAAGACCGCCACCTTAGAGCGATTGCCCGGCTCCCGCGCAATTTGGCGGATTTCCACCGCGCCCGAAGAAACTTCCGGCACTTCCCGTTTAAAAAGTGTTTTCACCAATTCGGGGTCAGCCCGGGAAACAATGATTTGCTGACCGGTTAGGCCGTCTTGAATTTCTTTGAGCAGGAAAGTAAACCGTTGGTTAACGCGATAGTTTTCGGACCGGATTTGCTCGGCCGGAGGCATGATGGCTTCGGTCCGTTCAAGGTCCACCACGAGATTGCTGCCTTCAAAACGAACGATGACGCCGCCGATCAACGTCCCCAATCTTTGCAAATACTCGGCCACTACCGCTGACTTTTCGGCTTCTCTGATTTTCTGGAGTAAGACCTGTTTGGCGACTTGGGCGGCGATGCGGCCAAAACCCGGCGGCGTCACTTCTTTTTTCTCTTTCTCTTTTTCTTTCGGCCAGGAGAAAATTTTACTTTCGCCGGTTTGCGGATCAATCGTCACTTCATATTCCGCTTCTTCGTCCAAACCAAGATCACGGCGGAAAGCCGCCAAAAGCGCTTGCTGAATCGATTCTAGCACAATCTTTGGTTCCACCCGGTGTTCCGCGCAAATTTGGTTTAACGCCGAGGCAAATTCGGTTCTTGCTTTTAAAATCGCCATAATTTTATACCCTTATTCAATAAAAGGTGGGTTGCCCCACCTCACTAAAGCGATTTTAGCAGCAAATCGTTTCGAAGTCAATCACCGCAGAATTAAATTCCCTGCTTCTGCGCTGTCTCGGCTTGTTTTTTAGCCAACCGCGCCCTTGCCAAGCTAATCTCCCACCCGAATCTGTAAACATTTTCGGGGAAATCGGGAATATGCGGCCGCGCCGGATACTCGGGGTATTTATAGGTCATGCCACACCCCGGATGATTGCATCGGTTGTTCGTCCCGCCGGAAAATCCAGAGGCGCTAACAACCTTTCCTGTTTGGCACACCGGACATTTTTGCTCCTCACGAAGCATCCTTAGAAATTCCACACCATCTTTATAAAAATCCGGGGCAACTTCCCTGATTATAGTCAGTCTCTCAACGGCCATTAATCTTCACTCCTCCGGGCAGAAAAATCGAAGTCAGCCAACTCTACCAACAAAACCTTCCGAAGTCAATCAGTCTTTGCCGACAAGCCAAGCCCCGTTTTTAAATTCTCACAAGAATTAATGGTTCATCCTTTGTTGGTCTATGAAATTGTTTACCACACTTCTTGCAAGTTGCCCATTCTTGGCCAACAGAACGTCCTTTTCCTTTCAAATCAACAAGCCATCTAACAGTTGAGCACTCTGGGCACAAACCTCTGTCTACCTTAATATTTTTAGCCATTTTTACTCACCGCCTTTTTCAATCATGTTCTCGACCTTCCTTTTAGCTTTTTCTAATAATTCTTTTGCTTTTTTGCGGGCTTCGTGGGATTGACGAACCAAGTCGGCAATTTTTTGTTGAGTAGAATTCAGTAATATCGGGACAACGATATTCTTCAGTGATTTTTCCGACACCGCCGTCAAAATTGTCCCAGCGCACTGTTTTTCCAATTGCATCCTTAAAACAATACTTCTTGCCAAAACCAGCAAAACTTCTGGCAAGATTTCTTTACTTCTAAACTGGAAAAAACCCGTGGACGCCAAATGATCTTCTTGTTCTTTATTGACAAGCGCCACTTTTTCCAAGGAGCCTTCTACGCTGGAAACAATTACATCGCCAACTTTCAATATTCTCTTTGCCCGACTCGGCGCTTCTTTCCCTAAAACTTCAGAAAATCCGTCGATAATGCCAATCGAAGAGTCTATATTCGCTAATTCTACATATCTAAATATTTTAGGGTAATGTA
>CAZTHI010000053.1:0-3012 GCA_964613135.1 uncultured Gammaproteobacteria bacterium | reverse complement strand
AACACCTGGCCATTTTTATCCTTGTAAATCAACGGCACGAATACATCCCGGATAATTTTTGGGTCCAGCATATCTCTGATTATTGCCGGCAAAACCAAGACTGTCATTGCCTGACCATCAAGAACCAGTTGTTTTTCCACTGCCGGCTCGCCGGTAGCCACCGGCCAACTATAACAACCTATAATATTCCCATCATTTCTCCAACCTGATTCCGGTTGCCAGCTGATTTTCATCGGCGCGTCCTCAAGAATTTTCCAGTCGGTGGCTTGCCACTGTTTTTCCGGAGTCATTTCATACCATGCCTGCCCGTTGACAATCACCTGATTATCTACAATCTGGTAGCCGTCCGGCAGGCTGGCACTAAGTTCGGGGGGGAGGGAGGGGCAAATAAATTCGGGTCAACCGATAAGTCATAAATTTTAACTTGACCGTCCGAAGTAACTACTGTTTTCCTAATATGGCCTTCGCCTACAACAGTCCAACTAACCTCATCATTAATATCAGCTATGGCTGGAATTGCATCAAGAACTGTGCCATCTTTAGCCATTACTGCTAATAATTTATCGCCTATTTTTAAATTCATTTTCTTGGCAATTTCGGCTGGTAGTTCCGCTAAATTCTTAACAATAATGCCGCCGCATTCCAATTGGTCGCCAAAGGCTCCCGGCATCCCGATAATTTCTTTCTGCCTCGGCCAGAAAACTCCATCAATATATTCGCCGTAATAAACAAAATTTGCTCCGTTTTCCACATGAACTACCGCGCTACCGCCATTCATTTCCAGTTTAAAAATATCCCTTGGGTCGATATTACTAAAAATTTGATCAGTGACTTTACTGACCATGGTCCCGTCGCTGCGCAAACAGGCTACTCCGCTCTCGGTAACAATCATAAACCCCTGACTCCTGATTTTTTCAATCACCACAGAATCCGGACTAAAAGGATCGTGCGCCTCTCCGCCGACATTTCCGCCGACTCCTTGAACTTGAGTTATATCCGGCCCCACGCCCTCCAACATTCCTGCCGCTCCCTGCGCCGCAATGGCCGTTTCGTTATCTTTTACTGCTTGAGCAATCCCCAAAATCCAGCCGCCGCCATTCATGCCAGCCACTTGTTCAGCAGTTAATTCTACTGGGGCATTATTATCAATGTTCCAAGCCGCGTCACCCAAGATTTGAAACTGGAATTTTTGTAGACCATCATCAACCGCTTCAATTACTACCACGGTATCGCTGCATCCGGCCACTCCGCCATCAGCAATACAAGCCTCCCCTAGTTTAACTACTATTTTTCCTTTATCACCCCGTAAAGCGGATAAATTTTCATCGCTAACATCAACAATCAACATCGGCACATTGCCTTGTTCGTTAATCTGATTATTAAAAGCTACGCCTAAAGCCGGCCTAATTCCGACTCCGTCTTTATCGGTATCCGGCACCAACATGCTAAAAACCGTGTGCGTGTCGGTTTTCAAAACTAAATCAACGCTATCAACAGCTAGTTTCGGAAAACAAACCTGCAAATCAGAGACCACTTCTTGAGCACTATCAATATTGGCAGCGCCAACTGACATAATCGACTGCTGATTCACCTGCAATTGATCAGCCAAACCATGCCAGGCGGCAATTAACGCGCCGCAGTCATTGCCGTCAGGCATTGGGGTTTTGGGAATATCCGGACCATTTCCATCACCACTAGGAAGTCCACCTACACATAAAACAATGGCTGCAACTACAACCCCTACCCCAGATAATACTTTACCAAGATTTTCCAATTTCCTACCAATTGTTAAAGGCTCATATCTCGTTTTTATCGCTAAAGGCGCTACTGAAAATTTATCTATAGCGAAAGCATATAGATCAGACACATCAAGCGGTTTAATTATTTCAGCTTCATTCTTGTCAGCATCTTGAAACATTGACCGCAACATTCTTGCCGATGCCCATGCCCGCTTATCACCATTAAAACCAGCTATCTCTTTCTGTATAGAACCTATCGGCGGGATGATCTTACCCACCGCGGCCTGGAAACTTTCTTTCAATGAAGGAGTTTGTAAACCCATAGTGCTTACCCCTGCTTGTGTCATACTATAAGACTATTATATCCTATAGTGTCAACTATTTGCTAATTTTGTCAAGAGCTAACTCCTTTTTGGCAAATTTAAAAACCGCCAAAGCCAACTTCAGGGCTTTTTCAGCTAACTCTGCCGTATACTCTCCAACGGCTTCATGCACATCCGGATATCTGGAGGACATATAATAATCGTTCAAAACCTCGCAGGCTCGGCGGACAACGGCCGGACACTTACCCAAACCGGCCTCAACCTGCTTAGTCAGGCTGAACAAATCGTGAGTGTGCAGTTTTTTCAAGTCTGTCGGGGCAAATTTCGGAGTCAGGGCAAAAATCAACGCTTTCAAAGATTTCTCCGCCAGCTGGTGAGCGACAAAACAAGCCCCTTTATATTCTTTTTCCCTAAAGCTGGCCTTGGCCCAGCTCCAATCATCTTCCGCCTGTTTGATCCAACCGGAAACATCACTCTGGTTATACCGTCTTTTGGTAGACAACTTGGCCATATTTTTCCACTTGATCGATAAACACCCGTTTCTCCCGCTTGGCCAGAGCGAATTCAGCCGGAGTGTAAACGGTTAAATCCACCGGGATTCCGCTTCTCCATCGATCTAAATACCGCTGGTTTATTTCCCGCAGGCGGTCAAAATAGTTTTTTTTTGTCTTTTTAATCACCAGCAAATCAATGTCGTTGGCCGCCTCACCCCGCGCCAAAGATCCATAAAGAATAATCTTTTCCGGCCGGTATAGTTTCAGCTGATCGATAATTTGATTCAAAGACTGATGAGTTGCTTTAATCATAAATAATAATGATATTGTACTAAAAATACCGATTAAAGTACATCTATATCCTGTATTGCCTTTTCTTTGTTAATTTGTCAATCCCCGATTGGCTCTTCGTCTTTAAGTGTGGTTTTCTTCCCTCAAGGTAACAGGCGGGGTAAA
>CAZTHI010000052.1:0-3444 GCA_964613135.1 uncultured Gammaproteobacteria bacterium | reverse complement strand
ACCGCCCAAAACAAAAGCACCGATCTTCAGGTGTCTGGCAAAAGATTTCAGATTGACCAACAAAATATCCGTGGCTTTAATAAGCATGAGGGAGAAAAAAATGAGCCAAAGCAAGTCGGTGACGATCATATCTATATCCTAGCAAATTATCACGGCGCGAGCAAAGCGGCCGAGACCAAAAGCAGCATCCCCACCGCATGGGAGGCCGAAGAAATCAGCAGAAATTTATATATCTTGACTTCGGAAAGACCAAGCAAGCTGACGCCCAGTTCATCGGGCAAAGGCGAAATGATAATGAGGGCGCCCACCACTGGCAGGGTCCAGGCAAAATAGCGGGTGTGAAAGATTTTTCTGAAGTGATTACCGGTAATTTGGTCGTAAATGGGCGTAATTTCGGCCGCCACGTCATCTTTGACAAACCGGAAAATAAGCAGATCGCCAACCACTGCCCCCAGCCCCGCCGCCACGATCAAGCCGGCCGGTGAAAGCGTTTTGGCCAAAGTCAAAATAATTAAAGCACCGATGGTAATGGTAAAAGTCGAAACAAAAAATATGCCGGCCAGAAAGGCGCCCAGATAACCAAAACTACCCAACCCCAACAAGAAACCACGGAAGGCGCTGTTTGAGGAAAAGAAAAAAGCCAGCAAAATGCCCAAGAGCAGAAGCAGACTATTTTTATGTTTCACGATAGTAGGGTACGTAATCTCTCCGCCAAAAGCCAGCTCAGGGCGCTTAAGGACAGCAGAAAAACCCAGACACTCCCCGACAACGGTTGCGTCCCCAACAGGTTTTGCAAGACAGGCAAATAAAGCGCGGCCAACAATAGCGCTACACCCATGGCTGTCGCCCCTAAAAGAACCTTGTTGGCCAGCAGATCAAAGCGGAAGTGGCGGCGGCCCACTTGCCGCGAAACAAAAACTAAAAGCAGAGAATTAAGGCCCAGAGCGGCAAACATCATCGTCCTAGTAAAAGCCAAATCAAAATGCTGCCGGAGCCAAAAGAGTAAAGCCAATAAAACCACATTAAAGAGCGTGCCGGCGCTCAAAATCAACCGCTGCAAACCAAAATCCAAGAGCGGCGCTTTTCTGGGCCGGGGCAAGGCCGACATTAAATTGGTTTCCAGCGGTTCAAACGCCAGGGCCATGCCCGGCAAAAGATCAATCAGCAGATCCACCCAAAGGATTTGCGTCGCCATCAGCGGCAAAGGCAATTGCAGAATCAGGGCCGCGCTCACCAAAACAATTTCGATGGTGGCATCGGTCAAAAAATAAAAAATCACCTTCTTAAAATTCGCAAAAATTCCCCGGCCTTCTTCAATGGCGTAAAGAATCGTCCCCAGGTTTTTGTCCAGCAGAACCATGTCCGCCGTTTCCTTGGCCACATCGACCGCCTCGTTAACGACAATGCCGATATCGGCTTTTTTTAAGGCTAAGGCGTCGTTGATACCGTCGCCCATCATCGCCACTACCTCGCCGTTTTCTTTCAAGGCCTGGACAATTTTCAGCTTTTGCTCAGGTGAAGTGCGGGCAAAAAGGCTGACGCCGGCAATCACTTGTTTTAATTCCGCCATACTCATTTGGGCCAACTCCTCGCCGTCAATCAAGCCGTCTTGCAGGATTTTTACCAATTTGGGGCTTGGCAAAGTCAAATTTACTGACTCGTTTTTAATCCCTAAACGATCGCGGACGACCCTGGCCGTCTCCGGATAATCGCCGGTGATAATCTTAACCTTGATGCCCGCCTGACGACACTTGGTCAATAAATTAGCCACGCCCTCCTTGATGGGATCTTCATAAAGAATTAAGCCCAGCCACACCAAGCCTTCCAGGCTTGAATTTTCAATTTTCAATTTATAATTTTCAATTTTTTTGTGGGCGAAGCCTACCAGTCGGTAACCCTTGCCGGCGCCGGTCTCCAGTTTTTGGAGCCATTTTTCTTTCTCGGCGGCCGGCAAACGGCAACGGTCCAAAACCACTTCGGGCGCGCCGGAGACAAACAAGATCCCTGGGTGTAAGGTGGCAATCATTTTGGTTTGGGAAGAAAACGGGATTTCGTCTATGCGTGGATATTTTTTCTGCAGGTCATCTTTATTGACCGGTTTACCCTGAACCGTCTGGCGAAGGGCCCAATCGGACATGCCGATTTCCAGGGCGTCCCGTTGGTCGTTGCATAAAAGCGCTCCCTTGACCATTAATTCTCTGTCAGTGACTTCTACCGCCACCACCTGTGTTTTTCCTTCGGTCAGCGTTCCGGTTTTATCGCAGCAAATCACCGACACCGAGCCCAGAGTTTCCGCGGCGACCAAGCGCCACATCACGGCTTTCTTTTTCAAGATGCGCTGCATGCTCAACGCCAAAATGACCGTCAAAACCACGACTAAGCCTTCGGGGACAGCGGCTACGCTCACGGCCACCCCGACCGTCAACATCTCCCAAAAGCCGACCCCCCGCCAAAGCCCCAAAAGAAAAATTACCACTGCCATTAGACCCACCGCCGCCATAATCAAATGCGTAAAATGATTTAATTGAATTTGGAGGGGCGTTTTTTCTTCCGCGGTGGTTTCGATCTCCTTGCCCATTTGGCCAATCCGGGTTTGGCGGCCGGTTTTGGCCACCAGCATTCTTCCCCAACCAACGGCCACTGTCGCCCCGGCATAAATTTGGTCCCCGGTCGTCTTTTTCACCGCAACCGATTCCCCGGTCAAGAGCGCTTCATCTAGAGCCAAATCGGCAACTTCCAGAAGCTGACCGTCGGCCGGCACCCGATAACCGAGAGTTAAAACCACGGCATCACCCGGCACAATTTCGCGGCTGTCAACCAGCTGCTGTTGACCGTCACGAACCACTTTGGCCTGAGAAACCAAAAATTTTTTTAGGGCCGCCAGCGCTTGGTGAGCCCGGTACTCCTGAAAAAAACCCAAACCGACATTCATGGCAACGGCCACCAAAATCACAATGGTGGCCGCCGCATCCCGAACCAAAAAGGCGGCCAAACTGGTGACTAACATCACCACCACCAGGGGTGATTCCAGTTGAGAGAGCAAAAGTTTTACTGCCCCAAAATCCCGCTTCGCCACTACCTCATTAGGGCCAAGTTGCGCTAATTTTTTTTTGGCTTCAAGGGAAGTTAAACCGTCCATTGTAGTTGATATAATTTACGAGTCTCCGACAACGTCGTGGTTTGCTCGGCCGACTTGTCATCACGGAAGCGGACCAACCGGGGAAAACGCAGAGCCAGGCCGGCGGAATGAATTGGCGAAAGTGTGATATTGTCGGCCTGGATTTCCACCACTAATCCCGGCCGGCACCAAATGTCCGGCGCCAAATTCTTGTCCGCTCGATATTCTTTTGGCTGACTTTTAACTTTTAACTTTTCACTTTTGACTTTTAGTTCCCGCCACTGGTCGTCGGTCAGGCCGGTGCCGATTTTGGACAGCGTAACAAA
>CAZTHI010000051.1:0-3819 GCA_964613135.1 uncultured Gammaproteobacteria bacterium | reverse complement strand
GAAACCCTGACCTTGCCCAAATCGATCAGGGTTTGCTTAATTTCGATGGTTGATTTCCCGGGATTCTTTTTCTCCGCCCAAAGGCTAATTCCCATCAGGAAAAGACTAAAGCCGACGGCCAAAACCACCCAAAATTTTAGGCTCGACATTAGCTTTGATGATAATCTTTGGTTGGTTAAGATATGATTAAGCCCGCCTGGCGGCGAGGCAGGGAAATCGTGACGGTGCTGCCCCTACCTTTTTCGCTTTGCAAAGAAATCTCTCCGCCTAGATTTTCAATGATATTTTTGGCAATCGAAAGCCCTAAACCACTACTGTTTGCTTGAGCGTTGTGGCCGCGGTAGAAACGCTGGAAAACAAAGGGTAAATCAGCCGGGTCAATGCCGGGACCATTATCGCTGATGTGGATAATGGTCTGCCGATTCTCCTGACGAAGGCTTACCCTAACCTTTCCACCCTTTTTTCCATATTGAATGGCATTTTCCAAAATCGCCAAGATGGCTTTGGCCAGTTTTTGTTGGTTGCCGGTGGTAAAAATGGGAGACTCGGGTATCTCCTTGACAACTTTAATCTTTTTCTTATCCCCTAAATGTTGGCCAATTTCCACTAATTCCTCCAAAAGCAGAGAAAGATCAACCGCCCCTTTTTTCTCGTTGCTTTCGGCGTAGGCTGTTTCCAGGGTCTCCGTCACCAGCCGGGAGATTTTTTGGACGCCGGCCAGTAGATCGGCGCGGTTGGTTTGTGCCGGACCCTCAAGCTGACTTTGTAAAACTGCCAAGGGGGTTTTGAGGGAGTGAGCCATGTCGCTGAGGAATTGTTTTTCTTTGGCCAGGGCCCTTTCGGCTAAAAGCCGCCCCAGGAAAATGACCGGCAAGACCATTAATAAAAGAAGAATGGCCATGACGATGGCCAAAAGATTGCGGGTTTGTAAAAAGGCCTCAATCGGGTGGCCCATGAGAATGGAGCCGATCTGTTGGCCGTTGACCTGGACCGACAGCGTCAGAAAGCGGTAAGAAAGGCCGGCGATTTGGTCGTTGAAATACTCGTTGGAACGGTGAGAAGATAAAGATGATTTGGGTGACTGCCAGTCCAAAGAGGCCTTTAGCATTTGGCCGTTGTCATCAAAAATTGCCGTGGGCATGCCCGGCATGTTTAGGATCCCCTCCAGAAAAGAAGACTGTCCGGAAAGACAGTTGCAGCCTTGACTCTTGGCGCCTTGCTCGACGGCCTGAGCTTCGGCTGTCAGATGGACTTTGAGGGTTTCGTCAACCTGGCGATAGAAAACGATTTGGGTGGCCTGGTAAAAAAGCAGCAGTAAAACAAGTATTGTTGCCAAAATACCCAAGGAGTACCAAGAAGCCAATTGGAATCTAATTTTTTTCATTCAATTTTGTAGCCGACACCGTGAACGGTTTTAATGACATCCTTGCCGATTTTTTTACGCAGGGTATTGACAAAAACATCCACCACATTGCTGAGACTTTCAAAGTTGTAATCCCAAACATGTTCCATAATCATGCTGCGGGTGACCACTTGACCGGGTCGGCGCATCAGCATTTCCAAAATCGCAAATTCTTTTGGCGTTAGCAACAAACTTTTCTTATCTAAGGAGACGGTGTGGCTAGCGGGATTAAGCTCAAGTTTATCGATTTTCAGAATGGTTTTTCCTTCTGATTGATTGCGCCTGATTAAAGCTTCCAGCCGCGCCTGGAGCTCGGTCAGGGCAAAAGGCTTGGTCAGGTAATCATCGGCGCCTGCGTTTAGGCCCGCGACTCTTTCTTCAACCGCGACCCGGGCGGTTAACATTAAAATCGGAGTTTTGACCTCTTTTTGTCTTAAGCTTTGGCAGATTTTCAGGCCGTCTTTGTCGGGAAGCATGAGATCCAAAATAACCACATCATAGGGTTCGTTTTCCGCTAAATATGCGCCCTCTTCGCCGGTAACGGCCAGATCCACGGCATCGCCCTTTTTTAACAGAAAACTTTTGATATTGGCGGCCAGCTGTTTTTCGTCCTCGATAATTAAGATCCGCATGATTAATGATTATATCATTGTGCTCCTTCTTCATGAATTTTTAATTAATGCCCGGTATAATGCCCTTATATGCAAAAGCACCAGGTGAAAATTTACGGGATGCACTGTAGCTCGTGCGAAACCCTTATTGCCAAGGAAGTTTCCAAAATTCAAGGCGTGAAGTATCTTGAGGTTTCTCATAAAACCGGGGTTTTGGAAATCATTCATGACGAGACTTTGGATAAGTCAGTGGTGGAGGCGGCCGTTTGTCGATGTGGCTATCGGACGACGCCGGATAAAGAACAACTGCCGGCGGAAAACCATTTTGCCTTAACTGAGGGTAATCTTACGGCCTGGATCAAGGCCGGAGCGATTTTGGTTATTTTTTATTATCTTTTTACGACCATTTCCGAAACCAGCTTTTTCCGCCAAGCGACGACGGTTGGCCAAAATAACCTCTCTTTACCCTTGGCGTTGATGGTGGGACTGGTGGCTTCATTTTCCACTTGTCTGGCGGTGGTGGGGAGCGTGGTGATGGGTTTAAGCGTTTCTTTTAAACAAAAGCAAACTCATCCGCTGGTGCCGCAGCTGATTTTTCAGGCCGGCCGGTTGGTCAGCTTTTTTGTCCTGGGCGGCATTTTGGGCTTGCTGGGAACTAATTTCCGCTATTCACCGACCGTTTCGGCGTTTTTGAATATCCTGGTGGCAGGGGTGATTTTTTATCTGGCGCTTTCTTTACTTAATCTGGTGCCCCCGATGAAGTCCCTTCTTTCTTCGTTTTCGCCCAAGTTGGGAGAAAAAATGGGACGCTTGGAAAGTGAGGCTAGTTTTAAGTCGGCGTTTTTGCTGGGAGGGCTGACTTTTTTCCTACCCTGCGGCTTTACCCAGAGCATGCAGGTTTTGGCCTTAAGCCAAGCCGATTTTGTCAAAAGCGGCCTGATCATGTTGGCTTTTGCTTTGGGGACCGTGCCGGTGCTTTTGGGAGTTGGGGTTTTGGGCAGCTCCGTTAAAACCTTAAAAGATCCAGCCCTGGCGAAAGTGATCGCCGTGGTTCTGGTGGTCTTTGCGATTTTTAATCTGAACACTGCTTTGGCTTTAAAAGGTCTTTCTTTGCCCTTGCCTTCTTTGGCTTTGGGGGTGGCTAAGAACAATAACGGCCAGGCGACTGGTTTGCCTCGCGGCGAAGCCGGCAAGCAGGTTATTGATATGGAGGTGGGTAACTCTGGTTATAATCCGCGGGCTTTTACCATTAAAAAAGGCGTGCCGGTGGAATGGCGGATCAACGCCACTGCCCTGAATGGTTGCAATGGCACGATTATTATCCCCGATTTAAAGGTGGAAAAAAAGCTGCAGGCGGGCTTAAATATTGTTAATTTTACGCCTCAAAAAGTCGGCCGCTTAAACTTTTCCTGCTGGATGGGCATGATTCGGGGTTATTTTGAAGTGGTGGAAAACGGTCAGGTTCAGGCTGCCGGTCCCGTTGCTCCTAATCAGATCGACCAACAAGCGGTGAAAGCCGGCAGCTGCGGTGGCGGTTCGGGTGGCGGTTGCGGTTGCGGTGGTGGTCAAATTACCAATTGACACCCTGTCTCTATTCTCCTATACTTTTTTTAGCATGTTTGATTTAACTGGTAAGAAAGCGTTGGTGACGGGTGGCTCGCGGGGCATTGGCCGGGGCATTGCCCTCGCCCTGGCGAAGCAGGGAGCGGACGTAGCCGTCAATTATCACCGTAATGCCGAAGAGGCCCAAAAAGTGGTGGCGGAAATCCTGGCTTTGGGCAGAGAGGCTTTTAGCGTGCAAGCCGA
>CAZTHI010000050.1:0-3868 GCA_964613135.1 uncultured Gammaproteobacteria bacterium | reverse complement strand
GGGCGAGCGAGCAAGCTCTTTCCCCTGAAAATTTGAAATGTCTTGATTGGTCGCGATGGCGGTGCAGCAAAACATTTCGTAATCGCCTTTCCGATCGGGGTGATAGCCAACTTCAATACCTAAACCAAAATCCGCTGCGGGATTGGCCTTCAGGGTGGTCTTGGCCTGGTTGACCGATCCCTTTTGCGTTTCTGGCTCGCTGATCGGCTGATCCACCACGCCGCTTTTAACCTCCAGCGAAATCAATTTTGCCTTAAGGCCGATGGCCGCCAAAACCTCTTTCAGGCAGCTCAACTTGGTCTCTGAGGTCGTCCCCGCGGCAATCTTCAACAATTTCATGTCTAGTCTAAATTATACAATTATGCTAAACTTAAAGACATCGCAGCTAGTAAACTGAATACTTTGAGGCGATACTTCTTGGCGACAAAACTTTTTAACTCAGGCTGGCCGATTTTGAGTGCCGGCGGGGCGATCTTCTGGTGCTGCGCGAATGGGACCCGGAAAAAAAGGATTACACCAAATTCCCTCTTGACAAGATTTTACTGTTGTATTATTATTACAACAGATATGATCAAAAGTCAAGTTTCTCCTACCCAAACCTTTGGTGAATTTTTCCGACAAAAAAGAATTGCGGCAGGTTTTACATTAAGAAACTTTTGCAATAGATTCGGATTGGATCCTGCCTACATCAGCAGAATTGAAACGGATAGTTTTGCTCCACCCAGAGATAAGGATAAGATATCTGCTCTTGCACAAGCTCTGGGAATAAACGAAGGTTCCACCGACTGGGTGAATTTTTTTGATTTAGCTTATATTTCTAAAGGCGAATTACCAGAAGATATTTTAGAGAATAAAAAAGCCCATAAAATCCTACCATTACTTTTTCGGACAGCCCGTGGGCAAAGACTATCTAAAAAGAAACTTCAGGAGTTGGTTGATCTAATAAATTCCTCATGAGTCTCCCAATACAACGTCTTTCCTATCAAAGAATAGGCCAAATCACTGACGATTTTTTAAAAAAATATCACCCAATCCCTTCATTGCCGATACCAATAGAAGAAATAGCCGAACAAAAACTTATGTTAAGAATAATCCAAAAAGTGAATCTCAAAAAGGAATATGATGTGGATGGTTTTTTAGCTTCCAACTTAACTACTATTTTTATTGATTTTAACCTGTATCTAAATTATGAAAATAGAACAAGATTCACCATAGCCCATGAAATTGGTCACTTAGTTTTACACCATGAACTATTTAAACAGCTTAATATAAATTCTGTTGAAGCTTTGAATCAATTGGCAGTTAAAATCACAGATGAGGAATATGGTTGGCTCGAATACCAGGCGTATAGTTTTGCGAGCCAGGTTTTGGTTCCAAAAAGTTTGTTTTTTGAGGCACTTAAGAAAAGATTGGGTCGACTACCTTCTCGGGAAACGCCAGAGGTTTTGTCGACAACTATTCAAGATCTGCCTGGTCTTTTTCAAGTTTCCGATGCCGTTATTTTAAGGCGTTTACAAAAAGAGGGAATCGTCAAAAATGACCACTAATTACGGACCCAATTTTCATTATAGCTAAAGCAAATTTAGATTATTTATGATATTCTATTTATATGGAAAAAGAAGAAGAAAAATGTCCTAAATGCGGCGCGCCGCTGAGTGAAATTACCGAAACGGCCACCGGCCGCAAGCTCCAACGCTGCTCCAAGGGCGCCTGGAATCCGGAAACTCATCAAAACGAGGGTTGCGACTACGTCAAATGGCTGGCGGTCGAGCCGCAGATTTTGGACGAAAAATGTCCCAAATGCGGCGCCCCCTTGGTTTTGGCCGTCACCCGCTTCGGCAAAAAAATGAAAAAATGCTCCACCAATGTCTGGAATAAAGACACCAAGACCGCCGAAGGCTGCGATTACATCGAATGGATCAACGGCACCACCGAGCCGCTCGATGAAGTTTGCCCCGAATGCGGTCAAAAACTGGTCCTTTTCACCACCACCGCCGGCAAAAAACTGAAAAAATGTTCCACCTCCGGCTGGGACAAAGAAAAACGCGTCGCCACCGGCTGTACCTACGTCCACTGGCTTAAACCCGGCGAAGAATTCTTGACCCCCGAACAACCCGAACCACCCGAGCCCGAACCTGAAGAATCCACTTAAAAAACCTGAATCTTTTTCTCGATTAGCTTATCTTGCTGGTCAAAAATAAATTGTCCCAAAAGATGCGCCTGCTGGTTTTGGGCCAGGATTTTGACATACTCCTTAAGATCGGAAACTACATCGAGCCCCGTTTCTTCTTGTAATTCCCTTTGGGCCGCCCGCAAATAGGATTCTCCCGGCTCCACTTTGCCGCCAATCCCGCTGTACTTGCCCGGATTAACCTTTTTGGTCAGCGGTCTTTTGACCATCAAGACTTTCCCTTGGGAGAAAATCAGAATATTGACGCACAAAACGGTTTTATAATCGGTATATCTGGTTAAATCCGCCATATTTCTATTCTACCACCTTACCCCCGCTTCTCGGCAAGAAAACTATAATATGGCCTGTTCAAAGCGGCTTCTCTGGTAATTTTGATCAACTTCATCCCTCTTTCCGTCTCACTTAGGTAAATATTCTCTTCGCCGTAGATTTTCCCCAAACCCCGCATGAACGTTTTGCCGGAAGCCCCTTTTATCACCTTATCAAACTTACCCTCAAAAAAGACAAAGTTATCGTCCTTATAAAACTCTTCCACCTCAAAATAAATGCCTGCCAGAAAGCCCGTATCGCGGATAGCGCAGCGTGATTGAAAAGCCTCCCGGTTCTCGTAATTCATCCAGGTAAAATTAGAAAGCAGTGAAAAAGGCGGGAATTGAGTCAACCAAACAAAAAAATGCCGGAGATATGTTTTGCCCAACGCTACCGCAATCTGAAGGTTTTGTTTAACCTCCAGGCAAAATTTTATCTCTTTGCGCGCCTCCCTGGCTTGTTTGGCCCGCTCTGCCTTCCGGTGTCTCTCTCTTTTTTCCCGCAAATCATGGATGAAATTGGTCATTTTCCTTTTTTAACAATTTTTGGGCTAGACGGTCAAAGTCCGAAATATATTTTCTATCCTGAGCTTTACGGAAAACTTCATATTCTTTTATCGCCAGGGCTTCGGCCACTTCGCGGCTGATTGAGCCGGCGTTGGTCAAAATCTCATATTCGCTAAACTTTAAAAAGGCATTCAGTTTTTCTGTCCAATCTTTCATCGTCATGGCTTTTCCCCTCGCCGCCTGGATTTCCGCATAGTCCAAATACATATTGCCAATACGATTAAGATGAGTCAGCTCTTTTTTGTCCAAATAATTTTTGGCAATCGTCACATCGCTGGGCATAATTTTACCCTGCGGAGACCTACGCCACGAAGTCAGTCCCATTTTGTTTTTCTTACTGCTCGCCCGGTTGGTAATTATTTCGGCGGCGGTTTTGCCCGTAATCGCAAAATGAAGTTTATTTTGGACAGTCGCGAAAAATTGTTTGCTTTCATACGCCCTGGGTGAATAATCAATCGCCGTCGCGTAAATATCGGTAATTTTCTGATAGATCATCCGTTCGCTGGTGCGGATATCGCGGATTTCTTCATATAATTCATCAAAATAACGCGCGCTAAAACGGGAGCCGTATTTCAGGCGGTTGCTATCCAACGCATAACCCTTGTGAATGTAGTTTTTCAAAATCCCCGTTGCCCATTGGCGAAACTGGGTGCCTCTTCCAGAATTAACCCGATAGCCGACAGCAATAATGGCCTCTAAAGAGTAAAACTGCGTCTGATAAGTTTTTCCGTCTGTGGCAGTATGTGCAAAATTTGCACTAACTGATTTTTCTTCAATCTCTCCTGCATCAAAGATGTTTCTT
>CAZTHI010000049.1:0-3899 GCA_964613135.1 uncultured Gammaproteobacteria bacterium | reverse complement strand
ATCATTCGAGCGATTTTCGCTCGAAAAAGGTTCGAGCTTCGTTCAGCAATTGCGGGCCAAAATAATTTTAACCAAATCTGCCTTTCGAGCCGTTTCTTACTCCCCTCTTTTCACCAGCAGATTTTAAAAAGCGGCAAATATCTGGGCGAATACGTCCGCCAATATCAAGCAGGGGTTAACGAACCGGTCGTCAATTATATCCGGGAGTTGGTCAGAAGCAGAAGGCCGTTGATTATGGAAGCCATCCGCAACGCTTTATTGGTATATTTAGAAAATACCAGAGGTGTGCTACCTAGTGCACCTCTAAGGTGTGAGAATTTGACATTATAGGACTAAGGTGGTAGAATTGGCCTTATGAAAATCGTGGTTAAGATTTGGCGACTGATCTGGAATTCGTCGCGTAATCGCCTGCTGGCCGGGTTGTTGTTGCTGTCTTTGACCGCGCTGGTTTTGACGGCCCCCGAGTCTAAATTGTCAACGGAACTGGCGCAGGCGCAATCCGGGAATCAGATTGAAGCGGTTCAAGCTAGTGCCGGTGAAAGCAAGCAGGTGAGCGAAATTATTTCTTGGCTAAAAGGAGCCACCGCCACGCCGACGCCCACGGTTTTGCCAATCGAGGCCGCTGATCAAGATAACACCACCAACGCCTCCTCGCCGACACCAACGCCCACCTCTCAATCGGTCCAAGCCTCGCCCACGCCCTCAACGGCCACTACTTTGACGCCAACCCCTTCGACGGGTTCAGGGTCAACGGCGACACCGACGGCCACGCCAACGGCAACACCAACGATAGTTCCCACTTCTACGCCGGTTCAAAATGCTAATACGAGTATTTCTCTCTATCTCACTCCTTTGGGAAATTACACTCCGGAAGCCAGGGCTAATCTTGATATGGAAGTGATTAAAAATAGCAACGGCTACTGGGATTTTGTTTTGACGGGTGAGATTACCAAGCTAATGCCTTCCCGGGAATATCAAGTCTGGCTTTGCGGCGCCAATTGCAGTAGCAACACAGAGGCGCGCTTCAATACCGATGAAAGTGGCCACAAAACTCTCTCTAATGCCAAAATTGCCGGCCATAACCAAAAAGGGGACCCTTTAAACCGAATTGTCATTTACGAAGTCTCAAAGCCGGGAGCGATTCCCGATGACCCGACAGCTTGTTTCCTGGTCTCCAATGACTCCACTCCGTGTCTTAAAAGAGAATTTGGCCTGGGACAAGAATAAAAAAGTTTTAGGCCGATCCCGTCGGTATGCTTCTGGTATAATTTAGGTATGGAAGACCGGAAAATCAAAATTCGCCTGCGGCTGGTGATTATCAAAAATGACAAACTCCTCGCCTATTACGATTCGATTGATGATTTTTATTTTTATATCGGCGGCAAGCTGGAGTTTGGGGAAACCATAAAAAACGGTTGGGAAAGGGAAATAAAAGAAGAGCTGGGAGACGATGTTAAATTTACTTTTGAAAAGATTCTTTATGTGAGGGATTTTATTCTGGAAGAAAAAAACGAACACAGTCTGGAATTATTTATTTTGGGCGGTATCAACAAGTTTGAAGAAGTAGAAAAAAGGCCGGACCCGGAATATGGCGGCAAAAAATGGCCTACCTGGCTCGATATTCATCATCTGCCCGCGAATTTATACCCCAAACCCCTGACTAAAAAATTGCTCGCCGATCATAAAAAAGGTTTTCCTAATTCTGGTGAATATATCGGCAGGATGGATAGTTAGATGAAAAAATTAAGAATAATAAACTCTATTCTTATTTGGAAAGGGAAAAGCTATCAGCTGAAATATTCTGATTTGGATTCTTTCGCCTCTTTGCCTTACGAGGAATGTCAACAAGTCTACGGAGTTTGTTCTTACGGCAATAAGATGGTGATTGTTAAGGGAGAAGACGGTGGCGACGGCAAGGGCTGGGGCTTGGTTGGCGGACATATAGAAAAAGGAGAAAATTTTGCCCAAACCCTAGCAAGGGAGGTCCAAGAAGAAACAAACATGCGGGTTTTGCAATCTATCCCTGTCGGCGCGCAAGAAATATCTCAGTTGAAGGGTAAAACTGCATATCAATTGCGCTATTGCGCCGTCGTCGAGCCCATCGGGGTGTTTGAAAAAGATCCCGCGGGAAGCGTAACCGAAATAAAATTGATAAACCCGCAAGATTATAGAAAATATTTTGACTGGGGAGAGATTGGGGAAAGAATTATCCAGCGGGCGATGGAATTGAGAAAAGGACTGTATTAATGAAAATTGTTTCCGCGGAATTTGTGAAGGGCGTGACCGGCACCAGCGACATTTTGAACGACGGCAAATTTCAGGTGGCGTTTATGGGCCGGTCCAACGTCGGCAAATCCAGCCTGATTAATTCGCTGACGATGAAAAACGGCTTGGCCCGTTCCAGCGCCACGCCCGGCAAAACCATCCGCATGGATTTTTTCCTGATCAATAAGAAATTCTATTTTGTCGATTTCCCCGGCTACGGCTACGCCCGGCACTCTCAGGAAAAAAGGGAAAAGTTGGCCAAAATGATGGTCTGGTATCTGACTGAGTCAGGGCTGACCAAGCGGCTGGTTTTGCTGATCATCGACGCGGCCGTGGGCTTTACCAAAGACGACCGGGAAATGCTGGCCATGATTCGGGAGCAAAAAATCAATTATCTGGTGGTGGCCAATAAAATCGACAAAGTGAGAATGGGCCAGGAGAAAAGCCTGGGCGCTTTCCCCTACTCTGCCAAAAAAAAGTCCGGCCGGACCGAGCTTCTGGCTAAAATCGCCGAAGACGTTGCTTAGGGTATAATAGTTTTTATAATATCCGGCGCACCTCTAAGGTGTGAGAAGAGAAATTATGCTGATTGATGAAGTTGAAATCACGGTGAGGGCCGGCAACGGCGGGGCCGGCTGCGTGTCTTTTATGCGGGCCAAATACGTGCCCCGCGGCGGGCCGGACGGCGGCGATGGGGGCAATGGCGGTGATGTTTGGATTGAGGGTGTGAGCGATATCGGCGCTCTGCATCATTTCCGTTTTCAAAAAGAATTTGCCGCGCCGGACGGTCAACCCGGGTCAGGGGCCAAAAAATCCGGCAAGGCCGGCCAGGATCTGCTTTTGAAAGTGCCGGTGGGCTCGGTTTTTAGCGATGAACAGGGCGTGCTTTTGGAAATTGTCCGTGTCGGCCAGCCGTTTTTGCTGGCCAAGGGCGGTAAGGGCGGCCAAGGCAACTGGCACTTTCGTACCAGTATTAATCAGGCTCCCCGCTTTGCCGAACCCGGCGGCAAAGGCGAAGTTAAACATTTAAAAATCGAGCTGAAACTGATTGCCGACGTCGGCTTGGTCGGTTTGCCCAACGCCGGCAAAACCAGCTTACTGAACGAATTGACGGCGGCTTCGGCCAAAGTAGCCAATTATCCTTTCACCACGCTGGAGCCGAATTTGGGCGTCATGGGCGATCTGATTTTGGCCGATATTCCGGGCTTAATTACGGGAGCAGCCGAAGGCAAGGGCTTGGGCGATAAATTTTTACGCCATATTCAAAGAACCAAAATTCTAGTGCATTGCCTATCGGCAGAATCCACCAATCCGGTTGGCGACTACCAAATCATCCGCCAGGAGTTAGACAAATTCAGTCCGGAGTTGTTGGCCAAAAAAGAGATTTTGCTGCTAACAAAGACGGACTTATTAAACGAGCTCAAGATCAAGGCCACAATCAAAATCCTGCGCAAACTGAACCAAAATACATTAGCCGTTTCCGTTTATGATTTAGACAGCCTCAAAGCCTTACAGAAGCTTGTGCTTACCGTGTAGGTCTTTCTTCTCTGGGCCGAGCCACGTTGACGGCAATCTTTCTGCCTTCCAACTCAGTTTCGTTTAATTTAGCAATCGCTTCGTTGGCCTGCTCTTCA
>CAZTHI010000048.1:0-3923 GCA_964613135.1 uncultured Gammaproteobacteria bacterium | reverse complement strand
GAGGCCTTGGCCTCTTTCCTTCCAATCGTTTGGTGATTGGAAACTCCCTTTATACATTTACGCCGATATGCCCCTGGTCACCGCTTTCGGGCTGCAGGACTGGGTCGTCCGGCTGCCGTCCGCCCTGGCCGGGCTGGGAACTCTCATGGTGATATTTTTCCTGGCCAAAGAATTAAAAGCTAATAGTTATTTGTCGGTTTTAATCTTGGCCACCCTGCCTTGGCATGTGCATTTTTCCCGCATGTGGCATGAGGCCAATACCGCTTTATTTTTCTTAAGCTTGGGGGCCTTATTTTTTCTGAAGGGTCTCCGGCGGCCGAAGTTTTGGCTGGCCGCGGCGGTCTTTCTAGCCTTGCCTTTATATACTTATCACACCCATCATATTTTTATCCCCTTATTTTTAGCTATTGTTATCGCCCTTTTCAGAGCCGAGCTTTTAAAAAATCTAAAAATGAGTCTGGCAGCCGGGACCATCTTTTTGGCCATGGCGACGGTCATTTATGCCCAAACGCTCACCGGCAGCCTGACTAAGTCTTCAGTCAGCTTTTTAAACGACCCTATTTTTATCCACATTCAGATCGAAGAGCCGCGAGTTGCCGCCGGCAATACTTTTTTGGCCAAGATCATTTACAACCGACCGATGGTTTTTGGCAAAACTTTTTTGACGAATTACTTTAGCAGCTTCTCTTACAACTTTCTGGCCGTTAATGGCGGCAACCACCCGCTTTATAATCTTCCCCAAACCGGTAATATCTTCCGGTTCGAATATTGGTTGGGTATAATTGGGCTGTTCTTCGCCCTGCGGAGCCGGAATCGCCAATTGACTCTAATCTTGCTTTGGTTGGCCATTGCTCCGATTGCTTCCAGTCTGACTAAACCCGACAGTTTTCATACCAATGTCAATTTTATTACCAACACTCCCAATTCCGGCCGTCTAACACCGATGATCATCCCTTTGGTTTTAATTATTGCCTTCGGCGCGGAAAAAACCTTTTCTTGGTTGCGGAAAAACTGGCAGAAAAATCTGCTCATACTTTTGGGCATAGGGCTCTTGGGCCAAGGACTATTCGGATTTGCCAATCTTTATTTTGGCAAATTCCCGGCCCTGCGGGCCCAATATTGGGGCGCCGGTTGGCAAAAGCTGGTTAATTTTGTCAACTGGCCGGGAAATCAAAGTAAAACTATTGTCATGCCCCGACCCAACTACTCGCCTTATATTTATTTTCTTTTCTACTCTGCCTACGACCCCGCCCGGTTTCAGAAAGAGGTCGTCCGCTTCCCGCCAACCGATGATGGCTTTCTTCATGTCAAATCGTTCGGCCGGTTTCGCTTTGAGGACCAGACCCTGGGCTCTGCAGTTTTTAAAAAGACGATCCCTTTTTTCGAGATTGACGAAGACGCCCAACAAAACTTAATCCAAGTAAAATACTTATACTAATCAAAGAAATTATTTCTCCGACTTGCCGGTCCCTCGTTTGGCCAAATTTAATTTCGACTTGATGTTCTCCGGCTGGCAGACGAAAAGTAATTAAGCCCCGGTGATTTTGATTTTGGAATTCAATCGGGACTTCTTGACCATCACTAAAGACACGCCAACCCGGGAAAAAAAGAGTATTACTTAAAATATTAACCTCGGTTTGGTTTTTAACCAGAAATTTTTGACTGGTAGTTGTCCAAATAAAATTGCTAATTTCGCCCTTGCCACCAATGATTTCCACTCGATTTTCGGGAAAGCTTTGCGGCGGATTGGCCGCCCAAATCGTATTGGCCTCGCCAAAGTAAGTGGTACTTAAAGGATAATTCCAGAACTCACTCTCGTTGATCCGGTCAAAGCCCAACATCGGCCGCCACCAAGAAATAGTCAGTAAGATTATAAAAGCACAAAGCGGCCAGTAAAGTCTTTTTGAGAGATTGACTCTTAAGAGAACAAAACCCAGCATCGCCGTCGCCAAGGTAACCAAGGAAAGCAGCCGCCAGGAAAACTGGAATTGCCGTAATAAGGCCAGATTTTGCCATAAGGGCACGGAGACCGGCTGCATTAAAAAGACACAGCCGGCGATAATGACCAAGCTATAAGCAACGGTTCTTCTCTCCTGAACCGTCAGCCGCTTTTTAAACCATAAATAAAGGGCGATAAGAACGGCCAAAACGTGAACTGCCCCAAATTGAACGGTAATGTCGTGGACTTGGCCGGAAACTAAATTCAAGGGGTTGGGCCAGAAGAGCTGCCCAAGCTCAGGAAAATGTTCCAGGTATAAATCTTTCATGAACAAATCACCGTAAGTGTATTTCCGCTCCCATAAGGCCGGCAACCAATAGAAGGCAGAGAGCATTAGCCCAAAAAGTAAGGCCGAGAAACCGGCCAGTCCCAGACGCAGCCGAGGGGCAAAAAAGACCATAAATAAGACGGCGGCGCCAAAAAAAGCCAGGCTGATGGAATTATGACTGATAATTAATAGGCCGGTGCCCAAGGCCGCTAGCCACCAACCAAGTCCGACTTGACCGTTAAAAATTTTGGCCAGCCCCCACAAAACCAGGGGCGCGAAGGCGTAGACCCAAACTTCGCCCAAAGAGCCGCGCACAGAAATTTCCACCAACCGGAAAGAGGCAAACTGATAAAGCAGGGTGGTCAAGAGGGCAACCTTCTTATCTTTAAAAAACTCTTGGGCAAAAAGGAACATGAAGACGGCCGAAACCAAAAAACTGAGTACCAAAACACTTTTGAATGCCGCTGCCAGTCCCAACCCCAGACCGACCAAAACCGTAGCCAAAAAATAAGGCCAGGGATACATAAAAATTAACACCGGCGAGCCATAGCCGTAATTTAAATCCGCCGCCCAGCGGACCGGCAGCTGGCCATCCATAAAAGCCTTAAACCAAGCTCCCATTCTTGCCAAATGCACCGGCCCGTCGTGAGTATGCACCAATAGCGGGTTAAAAATAATCGCCGCCAGCGGTAAAAAGGACAAGATCACGACTAACCAGAAGTATTTAAGGTTTTTCATTGCCTTGCCAATGCTTTAACTTATAAACTCTGACGACGGAAACTAACCAATCTTGCTCAATTTCCGCCCGGCCAAAGCCGGCGATTTCCCATAAAGGATGACCCAAGGGTGAGCAGGGTAGGATTTCGCAAACCACAAAAAGTTGATCGGTAACGGTTTTTCTTTCCGGATCATTGGCAAAATTTTCCACCGTTATCGGCGGGTTACCCCAAATTTCCAAAAAATACCGATAGGCATGATCGGAGTTATGACCGGTAATTAGGGCAAAATTAAACGGCTGGCCGCCGGCCTGATCAAAAATCAATCTGGCCACTTTTTGGGCCTGCTCCGCTTGGCGGTTGGGGCCTCGCCAAATAGGGACATTTTTAACATTGATCAAAAGCAAAGCGGAAAAAATTAAAGTAGCCAGAAATTTTCCTCGGGGAAATTGGCTAACTCTGGTGATTAATAAAGCCGTCAGTAGAAACGGTAAGGGAAACATAAAAACGAAATAATAATCGTAAATCCCCTTTTGGTAAAAACCGAACAAAAACACCCCCACACCCAACCAAATGGCCATTAGTTTTAAGGTCAAACGCTTGGAAAAAAGCACCCAAAGCGAACCGGCCAAAAGCAGTAAACCAAGAGGCCGGCTATTGTTGACCAGCAATGTCCCGAAAACCCTGATGGGCACTTCGGTGAGATTAAAAAAGAAAGTTTTAAGATTAAAACCGGTTTCCTCGCCGAATAAAATAAATCGATAAAGGGTGCGGAGATTGGGAAAGCCGTGCCGGAGTTCAAATAATAAAAAGGGTGACCAGCCAACGGCAAATCCGGCCACGCCTCCCAGCCAATGTTTGAGGTGGATTAAGCGGCGGCCGTAAATCACCAAGAACAAGGCTACCACCACCATTAAGAATGTCGCCAAGTAATGAAGTT
>CAZTHI010000047.1:0-4029 GCA_964613135.1 uncultured Gammaproteobacteria bacterium | reverse complement strand
GTTTCTTAGGTGTTTTGTGATTACGCTTCGATCAACATCGAAAAGCTTTGCTATCTTCTTTTGAGTAAGCCAAATGTTTTCCTCGGCAAATAAGACTTCAATATTTACCGACCCATCTGGCGATTGATAAAAAGCGATTTGATTATCGGGAAGTTTTTTCATTTTGGTCATATCTTAACCATATACCGAACAATACCCGAAGTCAATAGTTCCTACGGGCATTGCTCAGGTTTTCTAAAGCCGGCCTTGATCGCCTCTTTCTCGCTACAAAACCAGCGGTCGCCCAAATACAGCTGCACCGCCACATTAGGATACACGCCGCAGTCGGGCCGATAATAAATATTGCCGTTGCGGGTGTTGCCTTTAACATCGCACTTTGGTTTGGCCGAATTGGTCATTTGCGTGCAAGCCGGCCCAAAAATGCCGATTTTCTGCTCTCGGGCTGCCTGGCTGGTATTTTTCAGTTCTTCACCGATTTCTTCCAGGGGATTGCGCAAATGATGATAGGCGAGGCCGTCGGCCAGCATGGCTTTATTAACAAATTGATCGCCGGCATAAACCAAGCTCACCAGCCGCTGATATGGGTCGCGGTAAATCACTTTCAGATACACCGGTTTCCCCAAAACCAATTTTTCCAAAGCTTTTTTCGCTTCCGGGCCGCCGCAAAGGTCTATTTCCGGCGCTTCCACCGCCGCCACGCGGATATGCTGGTGTTCGGTCGTCTCAAAAGTATCGCCGTCAATCACCCGGAGAACGCTGTAGGCGGGGACTTTGATCAGATTCTGAAGCTTAGGCGCGCCTGTCATCCACAAAAACCCCGTCGCCGCCAACCCCACCGCCGCAACAGCGGTTGCTGTCTTAATGCCCATTTTTTTCTTCACAAGATTAGTTTACCATTTACTCATAAAACCAACTCTGCTCCGGATTGTCGACTTCCGCAATCTTGCTTTTGAGCATTTTGTAAACCCCGTCTTCCCAAACCGTTTTCCAGGTGCCTTCGTAATAGTGAAATTCCGCCTCGCCGTCTACCCAATTTTTGGTGGAAAATTTGACAAAAGCCGTGTCTTTGCTCTTCCCGTCTCTGGCCGCCTTAATGACATTGACATCCAAAATATCCTTAAACCGATTGGTCCATTCCTCAAAATTGGTTTTCCAGAGATATTCCTGGCTTAACAGCTTAAAACCGTCTTCCATCCGCCGCGCCTTCAGATAAGTATAAAAAGCCTTGACCGCCTCTTCCGGCGAGAGGCTGGGATCCACCTTAATCTTTTTGATGCCCTGGTCGGTCAGGCCGGGAACCAGCCTTTCCACTTCCGGGCCGGCAATAAAAAAAGACAATCCGGCCAAGCCCATCGTGTTCACTCCCACCACCCGGCCGCACTGGTCAGTCAACGGCCCGCCGCTCATACCCGCCACCAAACTAAGGTTAGTTTGAATATAGCCGACCGGATAATTTTTGGACTGCCGGAAAGAAACAAAATTGCCTTTCAGCACCGTCGCTTCGCCGGAAAGATCCGTCCCCATCGGATAGCCGGTCGAAATCAACGGTTCGTTATCATTCAAGGCGAGCGGCTCCAGAAAGGCCAAAACCTTCTCGGGATACTTTTCCCGGGTATATAACACCGCCACATCCGCGTCCTTGTCGCCGGTAATTTTAATCGGGGTGGTGAATTTACCGTCCGGAAAAATAATTTTGGGGGCAGGCTCATCGGCAATGACATGGAAATTGGTCAACACCTGATCTTCGGCGATAAAAAAACCCGAGCCCTCGGAATAGCCCCCGACAATTCTGACCACCGACCCCCGCAACCGGTTGCTCGCCCCCAAAGCACAGAAAAATTTACCGAAGTAGCCGTACTGTTTGGTCAGATAATCCAGAATCACAAACAGCGAGGCAAAAAGATAGAGGACCACCACGCCAACCAAAATTGATTTTAAAAAGTTCTTCAGGCTCCGGAAGGGAAAAATAAGGGTATCAATCACCAGCCCGATCAAAGCCAGCAATAATTTAAGCAAAAATTTCAGCAGGTAATAGGAGGAGTAGGTGAGTAGTTTAAGAGGGAAAAAATAAAGCGGAAACAGCAGTCGTCTGATGTACGCCCTCAGCCTCAAAATTAATTTCTTCATAACTCCCAAGATTAATTTCCCTTCATACTTTTAGCCAAAACCGAATCAAAAAGTTCCTTGAGTTTTGATTTTTGGGCGAGGAGTTGTTTTTTATACTCCTGCACCGCAGAAATTTTTTCAATGATTTGTTTTTGGATTTTTATTATTTGTGAACCAACCCTTGCTTGACATAAAATTTTGTGGTATAGTGAAAAAGATCGAAAGATCACTAACTCTAGTGCTTGGGGGCCCCTTAAACAGGGTCCCTTTTGCTTTGTATCTCTCGTTTCCAGCAAATAAAATCTCTAATCTTCTGTATATCAAAAATTATCATTCCTTTCCCGCACAACCACGAAAGCTCTTTTGAGACCCTGCGGGCTGTCGCAAACAAAACCACCCTTTTACCGGCCTTCAGCAATTTTTCCAGCGGGTCGGCAAAATCACTGTCTCCGCTCCAAAGCACAAATGTCTCGGTTCCATTCCTTTCATAGTCAAGCAGCATGTCAACACCAATCTCAACATCAAAATTGCATTTTCTGTCTTCAATATAATATTCTCCCTTTTTGTTCATATCCCTGAAACGCTCGTTTAGGTATTCGACGGTCTCGACCTCGTATTTTCGTAACAACGCTCGACGGATAAACTGATTAAGCAGCGCCGTTGAGTCCGAGGGAATGCTTGATACGTCAATTGTAAATCGCATTATCTTTACTGGCTTGGTGCGAACCACATACTTTTGCTCCTCTACCTCTTTTATTTCTTTCTGCGACTGCTCGCTGCCTTCAAGGTAGCCGTTATAGAAATTGACCGCTTCAATGGTGTCAAAAGAATCCAAAAATTGTTTGAGCCGTTTCAAGTCAATATGCCACCCGAGCTTGTTGCTCCATGGGCGCACATTGGCATAATCAATATAAATCCGTGTGGACGCGCCAAAAACGTTCTCCAGCTGCCCAATTGCCTCCTGGCGGACCTTCGCAATTTCTATAATTTTTTCAGTTTTCGGCTTAAACATATAAAAAAATCATCCGATTTTTTGGTATCGGTAGCTGTACTTGATATAGTCATTCAAAAACTGCCCGTGTGAAGGCGCATTCATTAATCCGCGATACAAGTGTTCGGGCACGTCAAAATATTGGTAAATATCGCCGGATGTAAACTCAACCTCCAAAACAGCCAACTGTGAATCGTAGCCGATGGAGCGAATGTTTGATGATGCTACTGGAGTTCTATGCATAAAGGTATTATATTCTATTTTACCAATTCTCCCTTCATACTTTTTTGCAAAACAGAATCAAAAAGTTCTTTGAGTTTTGATTTTTGAGCAAGAAGTTGGTTTTTGTATTCCTGCACCGCAGAAAGTTTGGCGACAATTTGTTTTTGGATTTTGAGAGTGGGAAATTGGATCTTCAGATTCCTTATATTAGTTAGGCTTAAATTCGTGATTGTCCCCGTAACTTGTGCCCCAAGCATTTTTCTTCGCAACTCCTTATTTTGAAGTAAGAAAAAAACATACATAAAATTTATTAATTTATTTAGTCTTACTATGGCAACTGCTTGATTCATATTCATTACTGGCGCGTCCTCCGGAACATAACCTATTCTCCCTATTGTTCCAGCAATTGTAATAAGAATGTCGTTGGCTTTTGTCTGAGCCCTATTAAGAAATTTATTCGTTTCTTCGGAAATATGATATTGAACATCCGAATAATTAACCGCGTTGTTATAAACATCCTCGGCTCTTAAAAACGGGGTTCCGGAACCAGTGAATTGGTGGCCATAAGTTGTGGGCGTTGTTCCTTTTGTTATTAAATCTGAAAGATCTCCTAATTTTTTTACTTCCCAATTTTTCTTGTCCACCATAGCTTTAGCGTCGGCAGGGCCAGCAGGGTCGAGCTCTTTGTGCAAAAGCGACTGGAAAAGTTC
>CAZTHI010000046.1:0-4143 GCA_964613135.1 uncultured Gammaproteobacteria bacterium | reverse complement strand
TTCTAAAATGGGGCCTGAAAAAATCATAGCCCAGGTCCCAACGATTTTCTGGGCCCCGCACAACGCTTACCTCGTCGTCCCGTTCAGCGGAGCCTCCGAGGGGCGAGCAGACGGGGTCCGGCGGGGCGTTCGAACTGCCTCTTGACAGATAAGTCGGGGGGGGTTAGCATAAATTATTAGCATAAATTAAAAGTGAAAAGTTCAAAGTTTAAGAAGCGCTTGGCCAAAGCAGTTCTACTGCTTTTTGTGGTCTCTCTTTTCCAAGGAGTTTCTCTGGCTTCCCCTCAAAAATTGACGGCCGGCAATTTGACCGCCGCCTCAGCGACCCTAGCTAATCCCCGCCTCTCTTTTTACGGTGTGGTTTCGGGCGCCCACCTGGCCACCGACACTACTATTGCCACCGATGCTTCCGGCAATGCCGATAACGATACTAATAATCTTTTCCCGGGTGACACCGTTTCCGTTGGCCCCAACGGCGGAATGACGGTCGGCTCGATTATCGGCGTCAACAGCTTTGCCCTAACGCAGGGTTTAACCGTCGGCGCCAGCGATCAAGCCGCCATTTACGCCACCCAATCCGGCGCCCTCACCATTACCTTTACCATTACCAATGATATTCCCGCCAACGGCTATGTTCGGGTGCTTCTCCCCGACCCGGCTTCCGGCGGCAACGATGGCGCCCCGGATACGGCTGCCTCAACCACCCTCAACGGCTTTGATTTAAACGGCATGACGGTCACCGATATTACCACCACCGGCGGCACCGGCTGTAGTGATGCCTGGAGTACGGAAACTCTAACCGCCGGCAGCGGCTCGGGCCACCAATACAAAATCCTTACCACCGCCGCCTGCACTGCAGGGGCGATTACCGTTACTTTTGACGGGGCCAGTAAAAATTTGGTTAATCCGGCACCGATAAACAGTGGCCATACCCAAGGAACGGCCGATGTTTATACGATTGATGTTGATACTTTTGACGGCGATCCTGATTCCGACGGCCAGCTGCTTGATACGGCCGATATTAAAGTGGCACCGGTTGAGGGCGTTCTGGTTTCCGCCACCGTTGATGAAACCTTGTCCTTCGCCGTTGGCGCCCGCGGTGTTGGCACCACCGCCTGCAATGTGCCGGCCACCGTCGCCAGCACCGTCACTAGTATTCCCTGGGGAACACTCTCTACCGCCGATTCTTTTTCCAACACCGCCCAGCAATTAACCGTTTCCACTAATGCCGATGCCGGCTATAGCGTTAAAATCGAGGAAAACGACCAAATGGGCTATGATGGCACGACTTGCGACTCACCAACCGACGCCACCGCCGACGAAACCGACAATCCGCCCTGTATTAAAGACACTGTTTGCGGCTCCTCGGCCTGCTCGGAAGCGGCGGCTTATAATTGGACCGTCCCCGGCACCTATCATGGTTTGGGAATTTCTTTAGAAGACGTGACCGGCACCGATGCGGTTTGGGATTACGACGGCAAAACAGCAGAAACCACTTGTCAAACCGGCACTTTCTGCGCCCGCCAAATTGCCCAACAACTCACTACCCCTGAAACCAAGGCCTCGATTATGACCAATACCGGCTCGGTCTCCGGCAAGCAAGTTTACGTTTGTTACCGCATCGCCATTTCCGCTACCCAGCCAGCCGGCTACTATTACAATAAAGTTAAATACACGGCCACGGCCATATTCTAAAATATGAGAAAATCCGAAATCCGAAATCCTAAATCCGAAACAAACTCTAATAATCAAAATCCAAATGATCAAAACAGTTTTGAAAATTTGAAAATTAGAATTTTGAAAATTGTTTCGAGTTTCGAGTTTCGATATTCGAATTTGATTATCTTAGTCTTTGCGTTTTGCGTTTTGAGTTTAGGCAAAGAGCGAGTACTTGCTCAAGCAAGTCTGCCATTGACCGTCGCGCCTTCCCGCCAGGAAATTTTGATTAACCCCGGGGAAACCACGACCATCACCGTTAAATTTTTAAACCAAGCCGACACTCCGGTTTCCGGACCGGTCAAAGTGGCTGATTTTATCGTGGAAGACAAAAGCGGTTCGCCGACTTTCTTGAATGAAGGCCCAAACGTTACCAGCGCGGCTTCAATTTCTCCCAAATATTCCGCCGCTTCCTGGGTCACCCTCCCCTATGACCGTATTACCATCGCGGCCAAAAACCGCGTCAGTGTTCAAGCCAAAATCAGCGTTCCTAAAAACGCCTTACCCGGCGGCAGATACATCGCCCTTTATTTTGAGCCGGGAGGCGAGCTACCCGCTTCTGCTAAAGCGACCGTGGGCGAGGAAGCCATTTCTCCCGTTACTGTCCGCTTAGCGGGATTAATCTACTTGCGCATCGCCGGCCCAGTGGAAGAATCGGCTAGGGCCGTCCAATTTACCGCTCCTAAATTCCTGGAATACGGGCCGATCCCCGTTACCACCGAGATTATTAACTTAGGTAATTATCATATTCGGCCCGTCGGCCCGGTGACTTTAACCAGTCTTTTGGGCAAGGTCGTTGACCAGGAGCTTTTGAAAGAGCAAAATATTTTCCCTGAAGCCAGCCGGATTTACGAAAACAAAGTCGGCGGCAAATGGCTGTTTGGCAAATACAAATTGGAATTGGCCGCCTCGTACGGAGAAACCGGCAAAGTGATTACGGCGACCGTTTTCGTCTGGGTCATTCCCTGGAAGGCCATCGTCATTGTAACACTGGCGATCATTATCGCCATTTTGCTGGCCTCCCTGATTTATCATCGCTTTGTTCGCCGCGAGGAAGAGCTCGAAGAGAAAATTGAAGATCTGGAAGAGAAACTGGAAAAGAAATGATCCTCCCGCCGGTACCAAACCCCGTTTCGTATCAAATCACCGTTTCTACCGCCATTGGCGAGCCCCTGCTGACACTTTACGGTTGGACCTCACCAAAATCCCTCGTGAGACTCTCGGGACAGCGGGTAACCGATGAAGTCATCAGCGACGATAAGGGTTATTTCTTTTTCGACCGGGTTTTTTTGCCCGGAGCCAATCCGGACTACCCCGAGCTTTGCCTGTCGGCCATCGACACTCAAAGCCGCGCTTCTTTCCCCACTTGTCTGGCGCCTTTGCCCGGCGGCCCTTTCAATTTTAACATCGGCCCGGTTCTGCTTTCCCCCACCATTAGTCTATCAGGTACTACCGCCAACGGCGCCACCATCCCCAATGTGCCGGTGACAATTACCCTGGCCACCCAACCAACACGTCGCCTTGTCACCGCCGCTCAGGCGTATTTTTTACCCCATTACCAAATTAGTAGCGACGAAAATGGTAATTTTGAATTTAGCCTCCCAGACGAAGAACCATGGCGGCTCTTTGCCAGTGCTCAATTTCAAAACTTTGCCACCCCCAAAAGCAACACTCTCACTTTTCAAAAGCCTTCTTTTTGGATATGGCTTTGGGAGTTAATCTTAAAACTGCTCAAACCCTATGGCTGGTTTTTAATTTTGATAATGGAGATGATAATTCTTATTGGCTTAGTTCGCGGAAAACGATACGCACCTTCTGGGACAAGGCTCGGCCGCCGACTTGTGCTTGCAAAAAATATTCTCCCGCGCTGAGCGCGGCCACCTCAAAAACGGCCTGGCCCAACTGGTCGGTCAGCGGCTGCACCGTAGTCGCGGTGAGGATTTCATCTTTTATCAGGGCCACGGTTTGGCCGTAGATCCCCCTGCCCTGATTGTCTAAAACAAAAACGGTCAGCCGAATCCTTTGTTTGCCGTCGGCAGGCGCGGTGAGCGGCGAGGCAAAAAGATAGGAATTTTCAAAAGAAACATCCCCTTGTCCTGAGCTTGTCGAAGGGCCATAGGCTTTGCCGAACCAACTGGTCCTTCGAGAAACAAAAACAACCGTGACAGACAAACTCAAAAGCAAGATCAATAAAATTAGCCCTAGCAATAAATAACGGCGCATGATATCTTGAATTTACTAAGAAAAACAGTCGCTGTCAACCCTTAGTTACAAATACTAGAGGACTTGACGCCAAAATAAAAACAAAAGTCCACAAAAGAGATTCTCCCCAAGCCTCATGCGCCGCTTTTGACAAAACACCCGCTTTTTTTAAACAAAAATTTGGCTGGCAATAAAATCATTGAGATGCCAATTAGATCTCTTTTA
>CAZTHI010000045.1:0-4286 GCA_964613135.1 uncultured Gammaproteobacteria bacterium | reverse complement strand
TAACTAGTTTAATGGATTAAACTAATGTCTACCCGACAAAAAGTTTTATTTTGTTGGTTTATCGGTTCATTGACCGTTATTTTTTCTCCCCCAAAAATCTTCGCGGCTAATCTTTTGGCAAATTCAGATTTTGAACAAGGAGTAGCGTCCTGGAATTTAGGGACATCAACGGCGACATTTAGCGCCACAGTTACTTCTAAACACAATGGAAATTATTCGGCGCTGCTAACAAAAAACGGTTCCTCCAGCTGGGCTTATTTTTATCAAAAAGTTAGCGTTGAGGCGGAAAAATACTATAAACTTTCTGGTTGGGCACAGCTTAATGATCCTTTCATTAATAACATAAAATTAAGATTTTATTGGTTGGATTCTGCTGAGGGAAAAATTTCTTCAGTTGAAAAAGAAATAAAAACTCCCGACTCGTCCTTTCAATTTCTGGAAACTGAATCGACAGTCTCTCCAGTCAATGCTTTGTTTGCCGAAGTCCAGGGGTATGTTTATCTTGATCAAAAAAACCCGGTAAGTCCAGCTCTTTTTGATGACTTGCTGTTTGAAGAGGTAGCAGAACCTACTCCGCCACCTGAACCGACGGCAACCTCCGCGCCAGAGCCGACCAATACACCCGCGCCGACTTCAACACCAAAACCGCCAACCTCTACCCCAACACTTAAACCAACGATTAAACCAACGGCCACGGCGACGGCGACAACAAGCGGAGAAATTTTAGGCAGTGAGGAGTCATCGACGGCCGCCTTTTTCCCTTGGGAAGCGACCGCAGAAGCGGAACCGGCTTCTCAGTCTGGTTCATCATCACCAAATCGCTTGCTGCCGGTAATTTTAATGGGAGCGGGTTTTGTTTTGCTTTTTTCCGCGGCCTTTTGGCTATGGTATACTCAACTTAGAAAATGAGAAAAAAATTGTTTTTGTGGTTGCCGGTTTTAGCTTGGGCGAGCCTCGTCTTTTATCTTTCTTCGATTCCCAATTTGCGGGCGGTGGCCAGCAACTTTTGGGACGAAATTATCCGCAGTATCGCTCATTTTTGTTTATACGGCTTGGGTTATTTTCTTTTTTTCCGGGCCCTGAACGGGAACTTTTTACTGGCTTTAATTCTGACGGTTGGTTACGCTTTGTCCGATGAAACTCATCAGTTATTTGTGCTTACCAGGGCCTTTCAAATTCAGGATTTAATGATTGATTGGAGCGGTGCTGGTTTAGGAGGACTAATACTGTGGCTCAAAAAATCTTAGTCACCGGCGGCGCCGGCTATATCGGCTCGCACACTCAACCGCAAAATTAAAGATATTCTGGGGTGGCAACCGGAGCATTCGGACTTGGAAACGATCGTTAAAACCGCCTGGCATTGGCATCGATCGCATCCGCATGGGTTTGAGATATAAAGAAAAACATTTGTTTCGTAGAGATAGGGGAATTGATATGGTTTGGTAGCCATAGACATGCTTGACAATAGGTGCTAAAATAATGACAGGTTCTTGTGGGACGCTGCCTAGAAAGAATGTGATATGAATTTGCCGCTTACGAAACTAAAGGCCATCATTTTATACTTCTGCAACTATACGGACATCAAATTTTTAGGGAAAGTAAAATTGATGAAACTGTTTTATTTCTTGGACTTCATGCATCTTAAAAAGTATGGCACCCCAGTTACTTATGATACTTATGTTAAGTTAGAGCATGGTCCAATTCCATCCTTTATTAAAAATCTAGTTGATACAGCTACAGATGATATAGATTCATCTATGTTGGCCGACACTATACATATAGAAAGACCAGAAGGAACCGATATGTATAGGGTTTTACCGAACAGACGTTTTACAGAAGCAGACAGAGGCTATTTTTCTGAAAATGAACTAGAAATACTTGAACAGGTATGTAAAAGATTTGGTAATAAAAATACTAAATATATAGAAGATGCTTCCCATGCCGAATCCTCTTGGAAACAGACAAAATTATTAGATGTAATACCATATACGATAGCAGCGAACGACGCGGATAGTGTTGCAACTATGGAGGATATTGAATTACTGTCTAAAATATGATGAAATCCTTCGCGTTTGGTGACCTCTTTAACTTTCAAGGTAACGACTATATTTTTCTGGCAGAAACAGAAGTGAATATATACGCAGCAAGAATACTTAACCAAACTCAAACTCAGATTTTGACAAAATATTATGAAGCTGCACTTAAAAGAGGCTCCTCGGTTTTAAATGGCACAGTCTATTCTTTTGTGGTTTTATCCACCAAAGATCTTAAGGAACGGGCCGCATATTTTAGAGATACGGGGCGTGATAACTTTGACGTCTCACTTTTCGCACCCCTTGCAATTAAACTATGCGTACAAGATTTAAAAGATATAAAAGAGGAAATTGTAAAGAAACGATGCGTTTCTATTAAACTTAAAGAATTGGTCAAGGATATCAAAGTAGCTTAACTTCGGTTATTTGTCTCAATAACTGTTCAAATCTCTCGCAGTATGGATTTGACAGATAATCTTTTTTGTGTTAAAAAAAGTTAATGAAGTTTCTACGGATATTTTTTCTTTTGCTTGTCGCCGGTCTGTTTTTTACCGCTAGGCAAGCTTCCTCGCAGTCAACTCCTGAAAGAAAAATTGTTGTTTTTAAATCCGGGGTTTCCCAACCAGAGCGGCTTTCTCTTCTTTCTCGCCATCAAGCCGCTCTGGGAAAAGAATTGAGACTAATCAATGCCATGGCGGTCAGGATTTCTTCTCTGGCGGCTGAAAAATTGGCCCGCGACCCCAAAATTTTAAGAATTGATCCGGATGTTGAGGTTTACGCTTTGGATTTTCGGAACCTGAAGGTGCGAAAGCCAATGCCGACGGCGACTCCCACGCCGACTTTTGGCACCCAACCAATTCCTTGGGGGATAGCCAGAATTAATGCTGATGACGCCTGGAATATTTCTTCTGGTTCGGGAGTGAAAGTGGCGGTTATTGATACGGGAATTGACCGCGACCATCCGGATTTAGATGCCAATCTTGCCGGTTGCTTAAATTTTATCCAATCGTGGAAAACTTGCGAGGATGATAACGGTCACGGGACTCATGTTTCGGGGATTATTGCCGCGGAAAATAACAACATTGGGGTTGTGGGAGTGGCCCCTCAGGCTAAAATTTATGCTTTAAAAGTTTTAAATCGCCAAGGTTCTGGCTATCTTTCGGATATTATTGAAGCCCTTGATTGGGCGGTGGCCAATCAGATGCAGGTGGTTAATATGAGCTTGGGGACTAGCTCCGACGTGCTCTCTTTCCATGAGGCGGTCAAAAGAGTAAATGCGGCTGGAATTATCCAGGTGGCAGCGGCCGGAAATTCCGGACCAACCGCCGATAGCGTTATTTATCCGGCAAGATATTCTGAGGTAATTGCCGTCTCCGCGACTGATTCTAATAATCAGGTTCCTTCTTGGTCTTCTCGAGGGCCAGAGGTTGATTTGGCCGCTCCCGGAGTTAATAGTAATGCTACTTATCTTAAGGGGGGCTATAAAATTTTATCCGGGACTTCGATGGCGGCGCCTCACGTGACGGGTGTGGTTGCCTTAAGACTGGAAGACCATCCCGGAGAAACCCTGACCGCCATAGAAAACATTTTAGAAAGTAATACCGATTCCCTGCCGTTTGATCCAACCCTGGTTGGCGCCGGTTTGGTTGATGCCTACAAAGTCGTCACTGCCCCCTAGTTTCTGTCTATTTAAATTTAATATTTTATTCCTGCCCATCTGCTAAAGATGGGTTTTTAATATGATCAAGAAATCTTCTCAAAATAATAATCAGTTGATCAAAGACATCTTGTTGGCTTTAAAAGATTTGGGCGGTTGGGGAAGTATTGAGATTTTTGTCCAAAACGGAAAAGTTACCCAGATAACCAAAAGAGCCATCCAAAAAATCAATCATAGTTTGGAATTGACTCTTGACAACCCAACTAATATAGTATAGGCTATTTTTGTTATGGGGTTACTAAGCGTAGTTGGATTGCTGACCGCTAACGGAGGCACCCATTCGACAGGCTCAGGGTGCTTTTTTAGTTTAAAACAATGAATCAAAGTTTTGCCGATAAGAAGAAAATTAAATCCCAGCTTAAAATTTGACAGCTGGGATTTTTTGTTTGACAATCAATTTAGTAATTGATTGGATTTGAAAAGAAAGGAGGTGAAAAATAAATGAAGAAAAATATTTTGGTAAAACTGGCAAGCATCGCGGCAGCCGTTTCCCTTTTGGTCGGCGGTGCCTACGCTGCTTTTACCAGTAATTCAGT
>CAZTHI010000044.1:0-4311 GCA_964613135.1 uncultured Gammaproteobacteria bacterium | reverse complement strand
ATGCCAAAATTGTCAAAAGCGGTTGGCGTAGTTTTCCTTGTAATTTTACTGTCCCGGATTTTATTGCCAAGCATTTCACCGGCGTTTTTTGACAGTCCGGAATATTTACGGCTTTTTGAAAACGCCAATTTTTTTGACTCCTTGCGTCAGGTCCACAATCCGATTCACCCGCTCTTTTTATTGGTCTTTTGGCTTTTTAATAAAGTTCCCTTGGGAACCACCCTGTTACGGGCGGAATTTTTAAATGGAATTTTAGGTTTTTTAACTATGGTGGTTATTTACAAAATTAGCCGGTCGTTGATTGTCACGGTTTTCATCGCCTTTTTGCCTTATTTTTGGCTGTCGCAAGTTAATCTTTTGTACGAGCCGCTGTTGATCTTTTTACTGGGCTTGTCGGTTTATTATCTAAAAAATATTCGTCTGGCGGCCTTGTTTTTCGCCTTGGCTTTTTTGGTTTCCACCACCGCCTTGATTTATCTTTTGCCATTACTGGCCTGGATTTGGATCAAACAGCCCAAGAAAATACCGGCGGCGATTTTAACCTTGAGTGTTTATTTACTGGCGTGCGGCTTGATTTACAGCCTAATTACCAGCCCGGCTGGTCTTTTCCTTAACGCCAATAGCCCCCTAAACAAAATGATGATTAAGGGGTGGTTGTTTTTCCCCCGCGTCGTGAGAAACATGGTGGTAATTTACTTTAATTATTTAACAATTCCTCTGGGATTGGTGTGTCTATGGCTGGGGTTGAGAAAGAAAAATTTGGTTCTCCTTTTAGCCTGGCTGGTAGCCTTTTTTCTGGCCAACAGCATCTGGCATGCCGGTATGTTCGGCCGGCTTTCCCTGGGCCTGACAATTCTACCAGTGTTTCTGATATCACAAATCAAAAACCGTTTTTTTCTGGCAGGTCTGTTTCTTTTATTACTAGTCCAATCGATTAAACTGGTGGTGCCCTATCATTTTCAGGAGATTCCTTACTGGCAAGAAAAAAAGGCGGTCGCAAATTTGGCCGGCGATCCTTTGCTGATTATCAGTAATTACGAAGAGCCGTATTTGCAAGGTAAATTTAATTATCTGGTCCTAAATTCTCCCCAAACCGATGAGATAAAAATCAGAGCCGCGATTGTTGAGGCTAAAAACCATCAGCGGACAGTACTGATCACTCCTCAAGTGGTGACCACGCCTTACTTCCAATACGACGGCCTGAGCTTTCACCTCCTTTCTCAAGGCCAAAATCATCCCGAGACCCTTGGTCAAAAGTTGATGGCGGAGTTTGACTTAGAAACATTGATGTTTTAAGATTAGTCCATGGCCTTGTTTTTGGGACTGCTAATTTTTTCTTTCGCGGTCACCAGCATTTTAGTTGTGCCTTTCATTGACCTTCTTTACCGGTTGAAGTTTTTGCGCCAAAATCAGGAAACCCGCGATTTTATGGGCCTACGGACGAAGATTTTTGACCGGTTGCATAAGCACAAAGCAGGCACGCCGGTCGGCGGGGGCTTACTGATTATCGGGGTGGTTTCCCTGCTTTACCTCATCCTTTATCCTTTGATTTCCTGGCTGGGAGTCTACATGACGGCGGTTTTCCCCATTAAAGACGAACTTAATATCTTATTTTTCTCTTTTATCGCCTTCGGCCTGCTGGGGCTTTACGATGACTTGTTGAAGTTTTTCGGCTTCAAGAAAACCGGTTTTTTCGGCCTGCGTTTACGCCATAAATTCATTATCCAGTGGCTTTTGGCCTTTATCGTCGCCGGCTTGCTTTACCAAAACTTAAAAATCAGCTTCGTTTATGTCCCGTTTTTTGGCATTTTAAACCTGGGGGCGTGGTATATTCCGGTGGCGGCTTTTATCATCGTTTCTTTTGTCAATGCCTTTAATATTACCGACGGCTTGGACGGGCTTTCCTGTGGTTTATTGCTGATTTGCCTTTTTGCCTTTTGGATTTTGGCCAGCACGATTTTGGATACCACTTTATCCATTTTTATCTCGCTGTGGATTGGCGCCTTAATTGCTTTCTTGTATTTCAATGTTTATCCGGCGCGGATTTGGCTGGGCGATGTGGGGGCGTTGTCTTTTGGCGCCACCTTGGCGGTGGTGGGGTTGTTGTTGGGAAAAATTGTCGCCCTGGCGGTGATCGGCGGCTTTTTTGTGCTGGAAGGTTCTTCCAGCTTACTACAGATTTTTTGGAAAGCGGTTTTCAAAAAACGGATTTTCGCGGTGGCGCCTTTTCATTTGTGGCTGCAGAATAAAGGCTGGGAAGAACCGAAAATCGTTTTCCGCGCCTGGCTGGCCGGCTTAATGTTAGCCTTTATCGGCCTCTGGTTGGCGGTGATTTAGTTTGACGCCAAAATAATTTTTTGGTAAAATAAGACCATATGCCAAAAGTAATGAATTTCAAAGTCATCGTTGAGCAGGACGAAAAAGGTTATTTTGTCGCCTGGGCGCCTTCTATTCCCGGCTGTCATAGCCAGGGCGAAACGTACGAAGAGGCGCTTAAAAATGTTAAAGAAGCGATTGAGCTTTGCCTGGAGGTGGTTAATTTAAATCCAGCCTACCGGGATAAAGTTAATTTTAGCGGCACCAGCTTGACTTCTAAATTTTTGGGAATTGCGGAAATTCCCGTGCGGTTTAATATGGTGTCATAATGACAAAACTTTCTCCGATTAAACCGAGAAAACTTGTCAAAATTCTAAAAAAGAAAGGTTTTTGCCAAATCCGTCAGAGAGGGAGCCATCAGTTTTTTATTCACCCTGACGGAAGGACAACCGTAATTCCTTTTCATCCTACCAAAGAAATTGGCCCTGGTTTACTAAGGCAAATTCTTAACGATATCAAAATGTCACCGAAGGAGCTAAGATGAACGAATTATTTAAGAAAAGGAGAAGCGTTCGCAAGTTCACTAAAAAGGCGGTTAGTGACGCCCAAATTAAGGAAATCTTACTGGCGGCGATGGTGGCTCCTTCGGGTTGTAATCGTCGGCCATGGGATTTTGTCGTGGTCAAAGATTCCCAAACTAAAAAAGTTTTGGCCCAATCCGGCCCCTGGGCCGATTTTGTCGACGAGGCTTCGGTGGCAATCGCGATTATCGGTGATGAGCAAAAAAGCTGGCTTTGGCTGGAAGATTGTTCTTTGGCCGCCGGCCAGATTTACCTGGAAGCGACCAATCAGGGCTTGGGTGCTTGTTGGGCCCATATCCGGGGCGGCAAGACCGTTCAAAAAGAGGATGCCGAAGATTTCGTCCGGAAAGTTTTGGGGATTCCGCAAACCAAGCGGGTTTTGTGTCTAATGGCGATCGGCGATCCGGCCGAATCGCCCCCACAATACAGCGAAAAAGATTTCAATTCTTCCAAAGTCCATCAAGAGAAGTGGTGAGGGTGACTCGACCTTTAACCATCGCAAAAAAATTATTTTTGTGATAGGATTTTGGTAATGCTAACAAAAACTGATCTTAATCAAATTAGAAAGGTGGTTAAAGAAGAAATTGGGGTTCAGCTTGATCCCGTTCAGATTAATTTACGGTCGGAAATTCGGTCAACGCGAGCTGACTTTCATTCGGAAATTCAGCTTTTCAGAAATGATCTTCATAAAGAAATTTTGACTTTGGACCAATCAATCAAAAGAGTTCAGCGAAAATTAGATAAAGTGGTTGATTTTTTCGACCACAAGCACGTGGGGCTAGTGAAACGAGTTGAGCGCCTTGAAAATCATCTCAATCTCCCCCTCGGCTTTTTAGTTGCGTCCCCCTTAATTTTGTTATAGCGAATGAAATTCGATATATCGGCCCGCTAGCTGCTATAATAAAACCTGCCATGGTTGATTTTAAGGGCCAGAAAATTGCAGTGCTGAGGAAAAGACATCCAAGATTTATTTATGATTCTTTCCAAACCAAACAACAGGAAGACAAACTGCACGTGCGTTTCCATTTTCTTCTTGAGCCTGATGTGGATTTTACTCCCGAGATAGTCGTTCCAGTAAACTCCTCGTTGAATCAAAAAGAATTAGAAAATTTTGCCTTTCATCTAGGACTTATTGAGACGATAAGCTACTGGAAGGCAGCTTGTCCAAAAGAAGTAAGAGTTGAGGCGGGACAGCTTACTGGGGAACAGGTTGGCTGGTGGCACGATCTTTTTATTCACGGAATGGGGGAGTTTTTTTATCAAAACAACATTGATTTCACTACCCACGATTTTTTACAGATTAATGCTAATTTAACCAAAAAACCCTATTCTCCGACTCCAAAACGCACCGACAATTCTGGCGACCTAATTCTTGTCGGTGGAGGAAAGGATTCTACGGTAACTTTGGAACTAC
>CAZTHI010000043.1:0-4889 GCA_964613135.1 uncultured Gammaproteobacteria bacterium | reverse complement strand
TGACCGCTTTTTACAAATGCTGGCGACGCTTGCTCCCGAGCTGACCATTTGGCTGTTGGTTAAGCTTTTGTTTTTGGTCGGCCTGGGCATTTATATTTTCTTTGCCGCGATTATTATTCGTCAGGTGGGCTTGATGAACAGGACGCTTAAGGGAACCCTGGACGTGGGCGTGCGGCTTTTGGCTTGGATGCACTTTTTAGCCGTTATTTTTATCTTTATTTTAGCTTTGGTGATTTTGTGAAATTTGCCAAGATCGTCGGCAGCCCGAAAGAAAACAGCGGCTGCTGGATACACACTTTTACGACTCCCGGACCGGAAAAGACCGCTACCCGTGGCCAACTCTTTGGCATCTTACGGCTTTCCGGTTTGACCTCGGAAGAAGAAGTGGCGGCCGCTGGTAAAGAATTAATTTCCCGTTTCCACGAAGAATATTACGGCAACGTGATGGGAACCGCTTTCGTTCACCTGAAACAGGCGGTGGCGAAAGTGGGGATGGAGTTTAAGGCCGAGATCGCGGCCTTGGCGATTATCGGCGATGTTTTTTACGTCGTCATTGCCGGCGAGGGCAGACTGGTTTTTAGCCGTGGCGGCAAGATCTTTAATCTACTGGTGGGAGCCAAAGAAGGCCTCAAGACCGGCAGCGGTTATCTTAAGGCTAATGACCAATTTTTATTGGGCAGTCAGGAGTTTTTCCAATTAGTGGCGCCGGCCTTAATCCAAGCGGCTCTGGTGGCCGGTTCCCCGGACGAGGCAGCCGAGGCTTTGGCGCCGATTATTCACGGGCAGGCCGCAGGTCCCGCCAATGGCGGGAGTAATGGTAGCGGCGCCGCGGCGGTGATTATTAAAGCGGAAGAAAAAGTCGTCCGGCCAACGATTGAGGAAGAGGTGGTGACGAAGAAAAAGCTAGTGATTTTAAAAACCATGGCCGCCAAAGCAGCCAGCCTCAAAAATAATTTGCAGGAACGGTTGGCCAGCCGCTGGTCGGCGTTGATGGCGAGGGCCAGGGAAAGGGAGCGGGGACCGCATTCGCCCAAAACCTTAATTACCGTGGCCGTAGTTTTACTTTTTATTTTAGGGGTCAGCGTTATTTTGGGATCAAGACAAAGGCAACAATTGGGGGCTACCAAACAAACTTTAGATCTATTGGCCGAAGCTCAGGCCAAAAAAAGCGAGGGCCAACAGTTACTGAGCCTCAATCCGGAAAAGGCCCGCCAATTATTGCTGGAAGCGCAGGGCTTGAGCCAACGAATCGAAACCACCGGACTAAAAACAGCAGACTTTGAAAAGTTTAAGACCGAGCTGAACGACTTGTTAAAAGCGGCCATTAAAGAGTATGCGGTGACGGGAACGCTCTTTTTTGACCTGGCTTTAATTAAAGCAGGGGCGGCTGGCGATGACTGGGCCTTAGCGGGCAATCAACTGATGATTTTGGACCGGAATTTGGCTACGGTTTACACCCTGGGGACGGATAAAAAACAGGCGACCCTGGCGACTGGCCAAGATTTGAAGAGCGCCCAAAAAATTGCCGTTGGGGCAAAAGCGGCTTATGTTTTGACGGACCAGGGTGTGGCAGAAATAAATCTAAAAACTAAAAGTTTAAAGTTGAAAATTCAGAAAGACGCGACCTGGGGTGAAATCGCCGATTTGGACATCTTTGGCGACAATCTTTATTTGTTAGATAAGGGTGGGGAAATTTGGAAGTATACAGCGGCCGCGGACGGATTTGGGCTAAAACAACGATGGTTAAAAGAGAAGGCTGATTTAAGCCAAGCGACGGCGATGACGATTGACGGCTCGGTCTGGATCCTGAAAAATGACGGTGAAATTATCAAGCTTATTCAGGGCCTAAAAGCGGAATTCCGAGTCAAAAACTTAACCAAAAATTTTGCCGCGGCAAAGGCTTTATTTGCGGTTCCCGACAGTGAATTTATTGATGTTTTGGATGCTGGTAATGCCAGGGTGGTGGTTCTAAAAAAGACCGGCGAGTATGACCGGGAATTTTCTTGGGAGGGGATAAAAGACGCGACTTCCCTGGCGGTCTTCGAAAAAGATAACCGGGTGTTTTTGCTTACCGGAGCCAAAGTTTTTCAAGTAGATATTAAATGAAAATTTTTAACCGGCGGGCCAAATTTGATTATCATCTTTTGGATAAATTTGAGGCGGGCGTGGTTTTGACCGGCGGCGAGGTTAAGTCGGTCAAGGCCGGCCACATTAGCCTGGAAGGCGCCTTTGTCCAACTGCGTGGCGGCGAAGCTTGGCTGACCAACGCTCACATTCATCCGTATCAGTTCGCCGATAATCGTGTCTATGAGCCAAGACGCTCCCGCAAACTGCTTTTAAAGAAAAACGAGTTGTTGAAAATGGCCCAAAAAACAGCGGCGGCCGGATTGACAATCGTGCCTATCGCCTGTTATAATAAGGGCAGTAAAATCAAGGTCGAAATCGCTTTGGCCAAAGGCAAAAAAGAATACGAAAAAAAGGAAGCGATGAAGAAACGCGATATCGACAGGGAAATCCAAGCGGAATTGAAAATTGAAAATTGAAAATTGAAAATTTTGGATACGGGGACGTAAAGAATCGACGGAAACAAGCTCTTTAAAATCGCAGGTCGGCCATGAGCCAAGCCGTTAAATGAGCTCAAAAATAACTGGCAACAAACAAGTTGCTTACGCCTATGCGGCGGTTGCTTAAAAGTACCTTCGCATAGCGTGGTTCAGGTTTTTCTCTCCCGATGGGAAGATCTGGGCCTAAACTCAGTCGGGACGTCAGTCAGGTACCGGTCGATACCTGATGGAGTTTAAAGACCAAAAAGGTAAGGCAAGGCTTTGTTGGTTTTCGCCCCTTACTTTTTTAAACCAACTAAACCTGTAGAAGTTTTAAAAAATTTTTTCCGGACGCCGGCTCATTTCCGGCCGTCTCCACAACGTAAAATCCCTCATTCGCCGGAGGCGACTTCGGGATCACGTTGCAAGCCACTTTAACAACGAGACTTTATTGATCCTATTTTACGGCAGCGGCGTGATCCCGCACCGGGAGGGATTTTACGCCGCCGTGTTAAGATGAGATCGTGTACTACGTTTATATTCTTCAGAGTTTGAAGGATAAAAGTTTGTATATTGGGTATTCTCCAGACCTAAAGAATCGTCTAAGGAAACATAATTCAAAACAGGTTACGTCAACAAAGGATAAAACCCCATTTAAAATTATTTATTACGAAGCCTATCTTGAGAGAAAAGATGCTACCGGCAGAGAAAAATTTCTTAAAAGTGGTGCTGGTTGGCGATTTATTAAAAAACAGCTAAAGAATTATTTTAATGAGCTTGCTTGATCTCCTGTTTCCCCGTCATTGCCTGGGCTGTGGTCAAACCGGCAGCTATTTTTGCCCTGCTTGTCTGAATTTAATCGCGGTGGCTCCGGACCGGATTTGTCCAATTTGCCAAAAAGGCTCTTTCGGCGGCCTGACTCATCCCGGCTGTCTGACGCCGCGGGGATTGGACGGCTTAACGACCATTTTCCCCTACGGCGGCCTGATCGAAAAAGCGATTAAAAAAATCAAATATCAGTTTGTGACCGACCTGGGCAGTGAGCTGGTCGAACTGTTTCTGAGTTTTGTGGGTGAAGACGAAGCCTTTACCCGTTTTTGCCAAGGAAAACCGGTTCTGGTGCCGATTCCCTTGCATCCTAGCCGCCTGCGCTGGCGGGGCTTTAATCAGTCCGAGCTGCTGGGCCGGCTGATTGCCGCCAATTTAAAGCTGGATTTTGCCCCGAATTTACTGGCGCGGGTTAAAAATACCAAACCACAGGTTGAACTGGACAAAAAGGACCGCCAGGGCAATATCAGGGGAGCATTCCAGGTGAATAAAAATTTTCAATTTTCAATTTCTAATTTTCAATTCATCGTCTTCGATGATGTTTGGACTAGTGGGGCCACTATCCGGGAAGCCGCCAAAGTTTTTAAAAGGCATGGTGCCAAAAAAGTTTGGGGATTGGCTCTGGCAAGGTGAAAGAAAACTAGCGGTTTGTTATAATATTGCCAATGAAACCACAAAGCGCTTGGGGCGGCGGATAAAAAATCTAGGAGAGTGGGCTGGGCGGTAAAGCACAGGTTCGCTAAACCTGAGTCCGCAAGGACTAGCGAGTTCGACTCTCGCACTCTCCGCTGACCAGGGAAGGTTGGCAGAGCGGCCTATCGCGACGGTCTTGAAAACCGTTCGGGGCGAAAGCTCCACAGAGGTTCGAATCCTCTACCTTCCGCCACGTAATAAATTGTTTTAGTGTATAATTAAATTATGCCTGCCAAAGAACAAAATAAAGGAACTAGCACCTTAAAAACTCTGTTAGAATGGCAAGCCTTGGCCCGGCCGTTCAAGGTCCGGTCCCGGGAGTATTTTTCCACTATTTTGGCGATTGCTTTCCTTTTGATTGTGATCGCCTTTTTTCTTAAGGAATGGTTTTTGATTATGGTGATTGTGGCTCTGGTATTTGTCCATTACGTCATGTCCACCGTCAAACCCGAAAAAATCAGCCATCAAATTACCAATCGGGGTGTGGTGACCGGCGAAAAGACTTATTTGTGGTCAGAGTTGTCGCGGTTCTGGTTTACCGGTAGCGGTGACGAGGCCATTTTGCATTTGCAAAAGAACGACCGCTTCCCCAAAGTCCTCTTGCTGCTTTTGGGGGAGACCGATAAAAAGCAAGTTCAAGCAATTTTAGCCGATCACCTCACTTTGGAAGAGCCGGAGGCAACCTGGATCGATAAGGCCACCGTCTGGCTTTCGGAAAAAATCTCGTTAGAAAAAACCAGTTAAATATGCGCCTGTAGCTTAATTGGATAGAGCGCAGCCCTGCGGAGGCTGAAGTTGAGCGTTCGAGTCGCTCCAGGCGCACCA
>CAZTHI010000042.1:0-4996 GCA_964613135.1 uncultured Gammaproteobacteria bacterium | reverse complement strand
ACTGCATGTTACTTAAATAGTCAAACTGTTATCTATAACTAAGAAGAACCATACAGTCAGTGGTTATTTTTTCTTGGTTCAGGTTCGCCGGCTGCGCCGCCAGAGACAAACAAAAGACCACCAACAAAGTCATTCAATCACGCCCGGACAAACCGCTACCTGCCAATCAGTCCTACTGTCGGGCAGGGAAAACCGGCGGGAATTTTTTCAGTTGACAAAATAATTTTGCCCGGTTATACTTACCGAACAGTTAGTAAGTAAGGAAGTCGATGATTAAAAAAGATTTAAATACAAAAAACCAAATTCTCAAAACCACGGGAAAGTTATTCTCTATGCGGGGATATTTTGGCGTCTCCATGCAGGATATTGCTGATGAATTGGGTATGACCAAAGCCGCCCTTTATTATCATTTTGACAGCAAAGGGGCCCTGGCGGAAATATTGCTTGAAGAGGCGGTTAAAGAACTGAAACAAGAGCTAAAGCAGGCCGTTGCCGACACCATTCTGCCTTCAAGTATCTTGTTTAAATTAATTAAGACTTTTCTGGATTTTAAAATCAAACATCCGGAGATTTCTCTACTGACTACTTTGGGTCCAAGTAGTGATGAGCGGATTCCTATCTTGGCTGTCGTGATTGATTTGCGGCAAAATTTAATTAAATTTGTCCGGGAATTAATCGGCGGGATCGATTTTACCAGAAAGCTGACTTATCAAACGATATTTGCCATAACGACTTCGATTATTAGTTTTACCTTGTCTCCTTTTTATCATCAGCGGAGAAAGGATTCCCGGCAGGCGGCTCAAGACCTGTCGGATTTAATATGCCAAAAAATATAGTCAAGCTAAAGTGGTATATCATCGCCATTATTTTAGTCGCCTTGGTTTTCTTTTATTTCACCGCTAAAAACAACAAAAAAGAATGGCGCACGGTCGAGGTGAAACGACAGGACCTGGTTGAATCGGTAAATGGCTCCGGGGAACTGGAAGCGCAAAATTCAGCGGAACTGCGTTTTAATATTCCCAGCAAGGTAGTTTGGCTCAAGGTCAAAAAAGGCGATCAGGTGAACAGATGGCAGGCCGTCGCCTCGCTGGATAAAAAAACCCTGGAAAAAAATTTGCAAAAATACCTCTTAGACTTTTCCAAAGAAAGAGCCGATTTTGACGAAGACCTCAAAGTCACTTACCGGGATAAAGTTTTGACTGACACTATTAGCCGGATTTTAGCCAAAAACCAGTATGATCTGGACAAAGCGGTTTTGGACGTCGAAATCGCCGATTTAGCCGCCAAAGAATCCGTCCTGGTTTCACCTATTGCCGGGACGGTCATTAGTACCGGAGGTTTGGTAGCCGGGGAAAACTTAACCGCGGCCAACTTAGCCACCAAATACATTAAAGTATCTGACCTGTCCACGCTCCGGTTTAAAGCCCAGGTAGATGAGGTGGATTATGGGAAAATCCGTTTGGGTCAACCTGTCAATATTGTCCTGGACGCCTTTCCCAGCGAAACCTTTACCGGTTCTGTCAGTTTTATCAATCAGGAAGGGGTCAAGACTTTAAGCGGCGGAGTGACTATCCCGATAGAAATCAGTCTTGACCAACCTGACGAGCGCTTGGTCATCGGCCTATCCGGCGAAGCCGATTTTATTATCGAACAAAAACAGAATGTGCTGGCAATTCCCCGGGAATTTATCAAATCCCGGAACGGGCAGACTTACGTTTATGTTTTGAAAAAAAATAAGCCTGTCCTTAAAAAAATTACTGCCGGGCTATCGACTATTTCACTCACAGAAATTACCGCCGGTTTGGAAGAAAACCAAACAGTGGTTTTAGTTAAAAATGGCCAATAACTCCCTGCTGACCGTTCAAAATGTTTCCAAAATTTACCAGATGGACGGCATTTCCGTCAAGGCTTTAAACGAGGTTTCACTGGAAATAAAACCCGGGGAATTTGTGGCCATTATCGGACCTTCCGGTTCCGGAAAATCCACCTTAATGCATTTAATCGGCTGTCTTGACGTTCCCACCAGCGGCAAAATTATTCTTGACCAACATGATGTCAGCCGCATGACTGAAAGAGAACTTTCCGAAATTAGAAACAAAAAAATCGGTTTTATTTTCCAATCTTTTAACTTATTGGCCCGGACCAGCGCTTTAGAAAATGTGGCCTTGCCTTTTTCATATAACGGCACGACGGAAACCGAAGGGCAAAAATTAGCCCAAGTTGCTCTCGCCAAAGTCGGTTTGGGCGACCGCCTTTACCACCACCCGAACCAATTATCCGGCGGCCAGCAGCAGCGCGTGGCTATTGCCCGGGCGCTGGTCACCAACCCGGCAATTCTGCTTGCCGATGAACCGACCGGCAACCTCGATTCAAAATCCGGCAAAGAAGTGATGAAAAAATTTCATGATCTTCATCAGCAGGGAAAAACCATCATTTTGGTCACCCATGATGACAAAGTCGCCGATCTGGCAGAGCGGAAAATCCGCTTAAAAGACGGGCGGATAACCAAATAATATGCCGATTAAACAATTATTACGCACCGCCTGGCGGTCGATCAAGACCAATAAATCCCGGTCCTTGCTGACTGTTTTGGGAGTCATTATCGGCGTGGCTTCGGTTATCATTTTAGTGTCGGTCGGATCCGGTCTTAAAGACTATATTACCAATGAAATGCAGGATATGGGCTCTAATCTCGTCATGATTATACCCGGAGACATTGATCTGGATAAACTGGGCGCGGGAGGCAGCAGCGCTATGTCCGGCAGTTTTGCCGCCATGCAGGCCTCAAAATTAAAATTGGATTATATTGAAGATTTAAAACAGGGAATACCGGAGATTAAAGATGTCGTGGGGTTGGTCATGGGGTCGGCACCCATCCGCTATCAGAATGAAGCCATGAGCGCGCAAATAATCGGCACCACCGAAAATTATACGGATTTACGGCAATACGGTTTTACAGCCGGAGGTTTTTTTAGCAAATCCGATGTTAATTCCGGCCGGAAAGTAGCAGCAATCGGCCATAAAATTGCCGACGAATTATTCGCTGGTGTTGTACCTATAGGAGAGAAAATTAAACTCGGCGAATACCGCTACGCGGTGATCGGCGTTATCGAAGAAAAGGGCGGCCAAGGCAGTTTAACTCCCGATGATAAGGTCTATGTGCCGATTACCGTGGCCCAGCGCCAATTTGCCCAAAATAATATCGGGATGATTTTTGCCGAAGCCAAAACCGCGGATGGCGTCGCGCTGGTAGTTTCCCGAAGCGAGGAAATTCTCCAACGAAGCCTAGACGAAGATGAATTTACCGTCTTGAACCAAAAAGAAATCCTCTCGACGGTTTCCGGTATTCTTAATACTTTAACTGCTGCCCTTGGGGGGATCGCGGCAATTTCACTGCTGGTGGGGGGCATCGGCATTATGAACATTATGCTGGTATCGGTCACCGAACGGACCCAGGAAATCGGCCTGCGCAAAGCTTTAGGCGCCAAACCGGAAGTCATCCTGGCACAGTTTCTCACCGAGGCGGTCGTTTTGTCGGTCGGCGGCGGTATCGTGGGAATTTTGCTTGGGGCCGGCGGGGCGCTGCTATTAAACATCTTTATGCCGGCGACAATTACCGCTTGGTCGATCGCCCTGGCTTTTGTTGTTTCCGCCGCCGTCGGGATAATTTTCGGCGTCGCCCCGGCCAAAAAAGCCAGCCAGCTTTCACCAATTGAAGCCTTGAGACATGAGTAAGACCAGCCGTCTGCCTTTATCCAGTCTTATCACGATCCTGGTTTTAATTTGGCTGGTATATGTTTTTTTCTCCGGCGGAATGTATCAATTCTATGCCAGCGGTTTGTTTTTATTTTACGCTTTGACTAAAAAAATGTGGGTATCGGTAGTCTTGCTGGGCGGGTTTCAAACCCTGCTTTTAATCCCGTTGCGGATCATCCGGGTCATACGGTCAAATCATCTGGACGAATTTCAAAAAGAAATAGATCATCTGCCCGACGAAATTTTGCAAAGGCGCCGAGTCAAACAGCAGTTCCGTTTCGGCAACCGGTTTTTTTTGTTTTTCCTAATTGAGTTCTTAATTCAATTGACCACTTTTTTAACTATCGGCCGGTTATTTCTGACCGATTTTTACAGCCGGCCAATAGCAACCGATAAGCTTTACCAATTTGTCCCGTATCCGGCCTACCCGATTCAGGACACTTTTTTCAAGATACCTTACCCGGCCATTACCCAAAAGATTAATCTGGGCGGGAAAGCCTTATTAATTTTATGGTTGGGACTAATAATCTTACAGGTGACAATCATTGCCGTTCAATCTTTTATCCGGCGCCGGAAAAATAAACTTCCGGCGGCCTCTCCACCCCAGTCGAATAAATATAAAAGCAGAAAATTATCCGGAAAGGGAAAGCGGCCCAGGAAAAAGGCATTGATGAAGAAGTAATCGATACCACTCAGAAAAAAATGTTTTCTGAAACGATGTTTGATTCTGCTTTAGTCGCGCTGGGCGCCTATTTTATCACCAATTACATTCCTTCAGCCTTTGAACTCTCAATTTTTACCCTCGAGGTAATTTCCCTGCTTTCGCCTTTTACCCTTAAATTCTTAGCCGCCGCTTGGCCCCATTCCCGCATTTTGATAACAATTTCGCGGAGCGAAGCGCCTTTGCCGGTAAGCGAGTATTCGACATGAAGCGGAATTTCTTGGAAAACTTTTCGTTTCACAATCCCTTCTTTTTCCAACTGCTTCAGGCGCAGGGCCAGCGTCCGGGGGCTGATGCCGTCAAGCGAGCGCCGAAGCTGGCCAAAGCGCCTGACCCCATCGCAAAGGTCGCGGATGATGAGAATTGTCCATTTTGCGCCGATGATTTTTAGCGTTTTTTCGACCCCACAGGATTTTTTGTTCATACTATACATAATGTAACTACTTTACATTATGTACTATATTACCTACATTCTAAATCGAATTGCAACACCTAGCCCCTCCTTTCATTAGTATAGCT
>CAZTHI010000041.1:0-5516 GCA_964613135.1 uncultured Gammaproteobacteria bacterium | reverse complement strand
CTTTGAAGTTATGGTTGAATTGGCGGGGCAGAAATATGTTTATTGGGGAGGCGTTGTTTCTTTGGCCACACTTTTACTGTCTTTGGGAGGATTAATTTATTTTCGACCGCGAAAAACACGGCAGCGGTGAAGAAAACTTAATTGACAATCCGGTAGAGCTTGGCGGCATTGATTTCTTTTTCGAGGGTTATTTTGCCGGCTCTTTCCATGTTTTTGACTGCCTCTTGGAAATTTTCATTGCTTTCCAAAATTTGGGTCAGCCATTGGTCAGGGCGAAGATCGACCACCAGATATTCCGGTTTTCCGCCAAAATCCAGCCACCAGTTATTATCGCGCTTTCTTGGCCAGACAAGATAAATTTCCTGACGGTGACTTAAATGAGGGACCAAGTTTTGCTGAGTGGCAACGCCGGCGGCGGCCGGAATCAAGCCGATCAATTTTTGATCGTCTGCCATCCAGGATTCGTTTTTCCAATAGATCGGCTTAGAAAGCTTGTTTAGAGGGAAATGAAAGAAATACTGGAGGCCTAAAGATATAAGCACTAGGAATATCGATATTGTTTGGGGATTAACTTTTCTTTTCTTTATCCATGCTAAAGCATCAAGGGTTCCCAAAAGGAGAAAAGGAGCGAGAATGGCCCGATGGTGAAGCAGTGGTCCCCACATATGGGAAAATTGTGGCGCCAACACCAAATATTGCGAAAGGTCGAGAATCATCGCCAATATAGCTCCGGCAGAGAAGAGGGGGAGGAAAGAAAACCAACTAAGGAAATAGAGCCAATTAAGTCGTTTTTCTTCGCTGTCAAAAAAACTCTTTGCTATGGCAAACAGATCAGGCGGAATTTTTGGCCAATATTGAAAACCAACCGGAGAAAAGAAAGTGATGATTTTTACTGCCAAGAGACTGGCGGCAAGGCCACCAATAATAAAACCGACCGACACTTTTCGATATTCTTTCTTAAAAAGATAGATAAAGCCAAGGCAGGTAAGAGCAAGACCCATATTTTCTTGGGTTAAAAGAACCAATATCAGGGTAGTTATAAAGAGTTTTTGTTGGTGGTTTTCCAGAAAATATATTAGCCAGACAAGAAGCCCCACACCAATAATAATGGGATGGAAATCGAAAAAGACAGCAAATTGGACTCCAGGAAAAAGGCTGTAAATGAAACTTAAATTAAGGGAGGTAAAGGGGGTAAATCCACGCAAGCGACACAATTTAAAAATGGTAAGAACAGATAGGCTAATCCAGAAAGCCTGGAAAATCAGAAGAATTCTTACGTCATTCCAGAGCCAAAAAAGAGGCGCCAATAAGGGCAGGGTTAAGTTGAGATGATCGCCCAAGATAAAGCGCTCTTTGATGGTGTTGTAAGGCGTCAGGAATTGGGAATATTGCCAGGTCGCCTGGTCGTAGAGGCCTAAATCAAATCCCCCAGACTGGAAATGATCATGGCGGAGGATTGAAAGGGTAGAGTAAAGGATACTCAAAACAGCAATCCAGACCAAAAGGGCCCTTAAAGCGTTTTTGTTTAAAAAGTTAATCATTTCTTATATAATAATCACTAATCTTATGAAGATACAAGACTTGTTCTTTATTTTAATCTTTCTTTTTGTCTTTTGGCGCCGGAGTCCTCGTTTGGCAACGATAATTGGGCTTTTATGCTTGTTACTGGCGATTCCTTTATTTAAATTTTGGATATTTTTTACGGCCGAGAGGCTAACGTGGTATGCGGCCGCTTTTTTCGCTTATGCCATAGTTTTATTAATTATTAACGAATTAAAGAGTTAACGAGTTATGAAGATAACCAAATTCGAAGATTTAGAAATCTGGAAATTAAGCCTTAAGATTATTAGGGAAGTTTATGATTTGACGGCTAAGGTAAGATTTGCTAAAGATTTTGGCTTAAGAGACCAAATTAGAAGAGCAATAATTTCTGTAAGCTCAAATATCGTTGAGGGTTTTGAGAAAAAAAATAATAATGAGTTTATTAGGTTTTTAAAAATTTCCAAGGGCTCAGTGGGAGAAGTGAGAAACCAGCTCTATATTGCTTTAACGGTTAATTATATGGCAAAATCAGAATTTGAAAGCCTTAATCGCGAGTTAATCGATTTATCAAATCAAATAGGGAGCTTTATTAATTATTTGGTTACTAAGAGGAGAAACAAAGAATTTTTAACTCGTTAATAAGCGAAGCTTGTTGCTTTGCAATAACTAACTCGTTAACTGAGTAATAAATCAAATGAAAATCGGTATTGATATCAGCCAAACCGCTTATCCCGGAACCGGAGTCGCTAATTATACTCGGAACTTGGTAACAGCCCTTCTGCGGGTCGATAAAAAAAATGAATATGTCTTGTTTTTCTCCAGCCTGAGAAAAAAGTGTCCTCTGGCGGTTGGTGGCCTTGCTAACGTTACGCTTAAAACTTTTAAATTCCCACCGGCCTTGCTCGACCTTCTCTGGAATCGTTGGCATCTTTTGCCGATTGAATGGCTAATCGGCAAGGTTGATGTTTTTGTCAGCAGCGATTGGCTACAGCCGCCGACACTGGAAGCTAAAAAAGTCACCACTATTCATGACCTGATTGTTTATAAACACCCCGAAGGTTTGGCCGCCAAAATTATCGCGGTGCAAAAAAGGAAGTTGGCCTGGGTTAAAAAAGAGGCAGACGTGGTGATCTGCGACTCACAATCAACTCAAAAAGATGTGAGCGAAATTTTGGGTATCAGCGAAAAAAAGTTAAGGGTAATTTATCCGGGAGGGGTGGCTCGATGATCATTGGCATTGATGGCAACGAAGCTAACATCAATCAGCGCGTCGGGGTCGGGCGGTATGCCTTCGAGCTCCTTCAGGAGCTCTCGAAATTGAGAATGGAGAATGGAGAATTTAGAATTTATTTGAAGGATAATCCTTTGCCGGAGATGCCGCCGGCCGGAAAGAATTGGCAATATCGGATGGCCGGGCCGAAAAGATTTTGGACCCAGTTTGGTTTGCCGCTGGCTCTGGCTAAAGAGCCGATGTCTTCGGCCCCGGCGGTCTTTTTTACGCCGGGTCACTACGCCCCGCGATTTTGTCGTTGCCCGCGGGTGATTGCCATCATGGATTTGGCTTTTTTTAATTTTCCGGAGATGTTTAAGAAAAATGACCTCTGGCAGCTGAAAAATTGGACCGCCTATTCGGTTAAAAAAGCCGCTAAAATCTTCACTATTTCCCGGTCCACCAAGAATGATATAATTAAGTATTACCGGGTGCCGGAAGAAAAAGTCGTGGTCACTTATCCGGGATATGAGATGGAAAAGTTCAAAGTTCAAAGTTCAAAGTTCAAAGTTATAAGGCAAAAATACGGCCTTGCCGGTAAATATATTTTGGCGGTGGGGACGCTTCAGCCCCGCAAAAATTACGTCCGTTTAATCGAAGTTTTTTCCCTGTTGGGCTGGTCAGATTGGCAACTGGCGATTGTCGGTAAAAAAGGCTGGCTGTGGGAAGAGATTCTTGCGGCCCCGCAGAAGTTTGGTGTCGCCAAACAGGTGAAATTTTTGGACTTTGTGCCCGACGCCGATTTGCCGGCTTTGTACAAGGGCGCCAGTTGTTTTGCCATGGTGAGCCTGTATGAGGGCTTTGGCATTCCCATTTTGGAGGCAATGAATTTTGGCTGTCCGGTGGTGGCGGCCAATATCTCCAGCCTGCCGGAATTGGTCGGCCAAGCCGGTATTTTGGTTGATCCTTATGATGCCAGAGATATTGCTCGGGGGATTAAAGAAACGGTGGCCACCGCCACCGAGTTGGCTAAAAAAGGTTTGGTGCAATGTCGGCAATTCAGCTGGGAAAAATGCGCCCGGGAGACATTAAAAGTTTTAGAGGAGGTTGCCAGCGCCAAGCCATGATTTACGACCAAAACATCAAAATTACAAAAAGGGGGATTGCTTTTACCGATAAACACGGCCAGCTGCTTTCGGTCAAGGAAGCTTTTCGGCGGGCCTTTGTCCGCTTTTACAATTGGTGGGCGGATTTTAAAATCTTGGTGGTCAACCGGTCGGGTTGGTGCCCTTTCTGGTGTTGGCGGCGGTTTATTTATCGGTTGGCCGGCCTTACTATCGGCAAGGGCTCCAAAATCCACGTTTTTAGCCGCTTTTTTGAACCGGGTAATATTGAAATTGGCGAAGACACGCTCGTGGGTGAGTTCGCCTTTCTTGATGGCCGGGCGAAATTAAAGATCGGCAGTCATACCGACATCGCCTCACAGGTTTTGATTTATAATTCCAAACACGATATTAACGATCCGGAGTTTAAGGCCGAGCTGAGCTCGGTCGAAATTGGGGATTATGTCTTTATCGGTCCTCGAGCCATTATTATGCCGGGGGTAAAAATCGGGCGGGGAGCGATTATCGCCGCCGGCGCCATTGTTACTAAAGACGTGGTGGCGGGTAAAATTGTCGCGGGCGTGCCGGCGGTGGAAATCGGGGAAAGGAAGCTGAAAGAGTTTCGTTATCGGCTGGGCAGGGCCAGGCTCTTCCAGTGAAAATCGCGACTCTTTTCCGGCGCTTCTCTTTTTATCATTATGGCCGGGGGGTGGCGCTGGCGGCTTCGTGTGAAATTGGCCACCCGCAATTTATCAGTCTTGGTGATAATGTTTGCCTTGACCAGGATGCCTGGCTGGACTGTCCGATCGAAAATCTCAAAAATAAGCCGGGTAAGCCCATCATTGTTGTTGAAAATGGGGTTAATATCGGCCGGCGGGCGGTGATTTCCGGCTTGGTCAAAATTCGCTTGGGCGAAAATGTCTTGCTGGCGCCCAACGTTTATATTTCCGATCACTCTCATCAATATCAAAGAACTGATTTGCCGGTGAAACTGCAGGGAGTGACCAAGATTAAACCGGTGGCAATCGGCGCCAACTCCTGGATCGGTATTAATGCTTGTATTTTGCCGAGCGTCAAAATCGGTCGAGGCTGCGTGGTGGGCGCCAACAGCGTCGTTAACCGATCTTTTCCTGACTATTCCGTGATCGCCGGTGTCCCGGCCAGGCTCATTAAAAAAACAACCGCATGATTGATTTATCCGTCATCGTCGTCAGTTACAATACCCAAAAACTTTTGCGGGATTGTTTGGCGTCAATTTTTAAACAGACCAAAGATTTAACTTACGAAGTTATTGTCGTGGACAACGCTTCTACCGACGGTTCGCTGCCGATGGTCAAAAAGATTTTCCCTAAAGTTCTGGTAATTGAAAATAAAGAAAATTTAGGCTTTTCTAAAGCCAATAATCAAGCCCTTCGCCTGGCTCAGGGTAAAGCTATTTTACTTCTTAATTCGGACACCAAAGTTGTTGGCCACGCCTTAAAAAAGTTGATTGATTTTGCCGAAACTAAAGAAAAGTTGGCCGTGGTCGGGCCAAAGCTCTTGAATGCCGATGGCAGCCGCCAACCCTCAACGGCGCCATTTTTGAAGTTACCTCGGGCCTTGTTGTGGCTGGCCACCGGCGACCGCTTTTTATATGCCTCACCAGCCGCCGAGAGGAAGGT
>CAZTHI010000040.1:1343-6666 GCA_964613135.1 uncultured Gammaproteobacteria bacterium | reverse complement strand
GTCTGACTTCAACGCGCATCCAGGAAGAAAGAGCGTTGACGACGCTGGCGCCGACGCCGTGAAGTCCGCCGGAGGCTTGATAAGCGCGATTGTCAAATTTGGCGCCGGCATGCAGTTTGGTCATCGCCAGCTCCAGGGCGGAAACTTTGTATTTGTGGTTGATGCCTACGGGGATACCCCGGCCGTCATCGGTGACGTGGGCCGAACCGTCTTTCCTGATGATGACCGCAATATTTTTGGTAAATCCGGCCATGGATTCGTCCACGGAATTGTCGATGATTTCAGTGATAAGATGATGAAGACCTTTAATGTCGGTAGCGCCGATATACATACCCGGCCGGCGGCGGACCGGCTCGAGACCCTCCAAGACCTTAATCTGATCAGGGGTGTAATCTTGTGCCAAAGTAACTATATTTTAGCTTGTTTTGGGTAGGAAATCAAGAGATTGGTGACGGCTAAACGCGGGTTAACATTGGCTTTCAGGTGCCGCAGGCAAGCCTGGATCAAACGGACCGTAGTGGCGGTCCGTAGGTCCTTTTTCAGCCGCAATTGACCTCGCCAAAAAGCCAGCTGGCCCAAACAAAGATCAACGGCTTGGTCTTTATTGTAAACATATTTTTCCGTCAAAAGAAGGCGCTCTCCGGGGCCGGCCGCCAAAATTTTTTGGGTCATGGCTTCTTGTGCGGCCGTGATTTGGGGATCGGTTGCCGGCAGTTTTTCCGACAGCGACAGCAGGCGGCAGCGGGAAATAAGGGTCGGCAAAAGCGAATCTTTAGTTTGAGCGGTAAGAATAATGACCGAATTGGCCGGCGGCTCCTCCAGGGTTTTTAAAAGCGAGTGTTGCGCGGGCAAGGTCAGCAGGTCGGCCCGGTTGATTAAGGCGACTTTGACTTGACTATTATATGGCTTAAGTTGGAGCTGTTGCTGTAGCATTCTGATTTGGTCGATTTGGATTGATTTATCGGCCTCCACCAACAGAAAGTCGGGGCTATGGGCAACGGCGTGTTCCAAAAAATCTTCCGCCAGTGCCACGGCCTTTTGAAATCTTTCTGCCTCTCCCCCACCCCAAATTAAAATCGACGGTAACATTTATATTGACATTCTAACAAAAAATAAAGATAATGAAAGTTAATGCCCGACACTGCCCAAAAAACTCAGGCCACTCCGACCATCATTGATGTTTTGGTAGAGCTTAAAAGCTTAACTTCCGAGCAGGGCGAGAAGTTAAAGCTTGAGCAACTCAACACCGGAAAAGACGCCAAGGCAATTGTGGTGGAAAGTAATTTGGTTTCGGCCCTTGAAATTGCCAAGGCCGAGGGAAAACTTTTAAATATCCCCTTTGTTGACCTGACGGAAATCGCCCTCTCCCCGACCGCCTTAAATTTAATTCCCCAACCCGTTGCCCAGCGCTATCAGTTAATACCATTCGATTATAATCAGCCCCAAAATACCTTATCGCTGGCAATGGTCAATCCGTTGGATTTAGAAGCTCAAGAATTCGTGGAAAAGAAAGCCGGGGCCAAGATTAAACCATTTATTTCCACCGCATCGGCAATTGATGAGGCGATCGCTACCGGTTATTTCCAAAGCTTGGCGGTAGAAGTGAAGGCGGCGATGGGTGAGATTGCCCCCGAAGGAGAAGTAACCAAAATTGTCGAGAATCTTTTGCCGGGCCAAGTGATTCGGGAGTCAAAAGTGGCCACGGTAGTGATTAAAATTTTAGAATTTGCCATCAAAGCCCGCGCCTCCGATGTTCATATTGAGCCCCAAGAAGATAAAACCAGGGTCCGCTACCGGATTGACGGTATTTTATATGAGAAGTTGATTTTAACCAAATCCATTCACGATGCGGTCATCTCCCGGATTAAAATTTTATCGGGCATGAGGATTGACGAAAAAAGGGTGCCCCAGGATGGCCGCTTCAACTTTAAGGCGGGTGGTCAAGAAGTGGACTTGCGGGTTTCCTGCTTACCGACGTCCAATGGTGAAAAAATTGTGATGCGGTTGCTGAAAAAAACCGGGGGCGTCCCCGATCTGCCGGATTTAGGCCTGCGCGGTCGAGCCTTGAAAAATCTTGAAGATGCCATTTTGCGGCCCCACGGCATTATTCTGGTGGTTGGTCCCACCGGCTCCGGTAAAACAACGACCTTATATTCGGTTCTTTCCCGGATTAATACCCCCCGAGTCAATATTGTGACTCTGGAAGACCCGATCGAATATCAGATTGCCGGCGTTAATCAGGTTCAGGTTAATCCCGCCGCCGGTTTAACTTTCGCCTCGGGGTTGCGCAGTTTTTTGCGCCAGGACCCGAACATTGTCATGATTGGAGAAATCAGAGATAAGGAGACGATGGATTTGGCCATTCAGGCCTCGCTCACCGGCCATTTGGTTTTTTCGACCTTGCACACCAATGATTCTGCCAGCACCCTGCCCAGACTTTTGGATTTGGGAGCGGAACCGTTTTTATTGGCTTCGTCCATGACCTGTGTGACCGCCCAGCGAATTTGCCGCCGAATTTGTCCGGACTGTAAGGAAGAATACGCTCCCCCGCCGGCGATAATTGAGGATATTAAAAATGTTTTGGGTAAACTTTACGACCAAAAAAGTGTAAGATTAAGTCGGGGGAAAAAATGCCCCCGTTGCAATGACACCGGTTATTTGGGCAGGGTCGGCATTTTTGAGGTTCTGCCGGTATCCGAAAAAATTGCCAGATTGATTTTGGAAAGATCGGCCGCTTCGGTTATTGAAAAGCAGGCGGTGGAAGAAGGCATGATCAAAATGAGACAAGACGGCTATCTTAAAGTCCTTGAAGGTATTACCACGATTGAAGAAGTTTTGAGGGTCGCTCAGGAGTAATATATGGAAATAAACGAGCTTTTGGAATTTAGCGTTAACCGGAAGGCTTCCGACCTGCATTTGATTGTCGGTTTGCCGCCAATGGTGAGAATAAATGGCGTCCTTGCCCCTATTCCCGGAAAGGATATTTTAAACGACCAGGTCATTCAATCTTTGGTTTTTAATTTGGTTACCGAAGATCAAAAAGAGGTGCTTTTGGTTAACAAAGAGCTCGATTTTTCCTTCCCCTGGAAAGATCAAGCCCGGTTTAGAATTAATGCCTATCATCAGCGCGGGAGCTTGGCGGCCGCCTGCCGGCTTTTGCCGCTTACCATTCCTAAAATTGACGAGCTGAACCTGCCGAAAATTTGCCATCAGTTCGCCGGCCTCCGTCAGGGTTTTATTCTGGTGACCGGGCCGACCGGCCACGGCAAGTCGACCACCTTGGCGGCCATCATTAATGAAATTAACGCCACCCGACCGGTGCACATTGTCACCATTGAAGACCCGATCGAATATGTTTTTTCTCATCAGAAAGGCATGGTCTCCCAGCGTGAAATGAAAGGCGACACTCATTCTTGGGATATCGCCCTGCGGTCTTGTCTGCGGGAGGATCCGGACGTCGTGATGATTGGCGAAATGCGTGATTATGAGACCATCGCGGCCGCCTTGACGATCGCCGAAACCGGCCATTTGGTTTTCGCCACCCTGCACACCAATTCAGCGGCCCAAACGATTGACCGGATTGTGGATGTTTTCCCCGAGCACCAACAAGGGCAAGTCAGAATGCAATTCTCCTTTACTCTAGAGGCGATTTTGTCCCAGCGCTTACTGCCCGCTCTTCCCAGCGGAAGGGTTCCTGCCTGCGAAATTTTGGTTTCCACCCCCGCCGTAAAAACAGCGATTCGTGACGGTAAGACCCATCTTATCGATAATGTTATCCAAACTTCGGCGGAACTAGGCATGCGCAGTCTGGAGATGGACTTGGTCCGCCTGCTTAAAGACGGGAAAATTAGTTTGGAGGTGGCCCAGGCGTTTGCCGTTCGCCCCGAAGAACTAATGCGCTTAGCCCGCCACTAACCCATATGGAAAAGTTTAAATATAAGGCCAAAGATAGTCTGGGAAAAACGATTGAGGGTTTTGTCGAGGCGCTCGACCAAAAAAAAGCCGCGAAAATTCTCCAGAATAAAAAATTACTGGTCATTTATCTTTTCCCGGTTGGCAAAAATCTTTTGACCGAAGCCAAGGCCACTTTTTTTAGTCGGATAACCGAGGCGGACAAAATTAATTTTACGCGCCAGTTGGCGACCATGGTAACGGCCGGTTTGAAATTGACCGAGGCCTTGGCGATTTTGGAAGTTCAGGCCACACCGGCGATGGCAAAGCTGGTGGCCGAAATTTTAAGGGGGGTGGAGGCCGGCGGCAGTTTAAGTCAAACATTGGAAAAACATCCCGATATTTTTGATCCGGTTTATATTTCCTTGGTCCGGGCTGGTGAAGCGGCGGGAATTTTGGATAATGTTTTAAACCGGTTGGCGGAAAACCTGGAGAAGCAGAGAGAATTCTCCGGCAAGGTCAAGGGCGCCCTAATTTATCCGGCCATCGTGATTAGCGGCATGGTGGTGGTAGCGGTCATTATGATGATTTTTGTCGTGCCCAAACTGACCGCTCTTTATGATGAATTTAAAGCCGATTTGCCGATCGCGACCAAAATTTTACTCAAAGTTTCTCAATTTACCACCAATTTTTGGTGGGTAATGGTCTTGGCGGCGGTGGCCCTGTTTTTTATTTTTCCACAAATGCTGAAAAACCCGGTTCTCAAGAAAAAATACGACAGCCTGCTTTTCCGCATGCCGGTGATCGGCAAATTGCGCCAGCAGATTATGTTGACGGAGTTTACCCGAACGCTGGGTTTATTGGTGGGGGCGGGGGTTTTGATTGTCGACTCTTTAGAGATTGTCAAAACCTCGGCGGCCAGTCCGGTTTATGGCGACGCCATTGACCAGGCGGCCAAAAACGTCCAGCGGGGCTTTACTTTGGCGGTGGCTTTGGCCGAAACCCAAGTTTTCCCGCCGATTTTGGCGCAAATGGTTTCCGTGGGTGAAGAAACGGGTAAGCTGGATGAAGTTTTGGGTAAAGTTTCTAGTTATTTTGGCCAGGAAGCGGAAATGTCGGTGCGCAACTTGACAACTGCGATGGAGCCCATTATTATGATTGTATTGGGTGTGGGCGTCGGTTTTTTGGTAATTGCTATCATTATGCCGATTTATAATCTGACCAGCCAATTTTAACAATAAAAAGATCAAAAATTAATCCGTAATTCGTTATTCGCAATTAAGTAATTGTGACTAAGGGAGAGGAGGTGAAAAAAATTGAAAATTGAAAATTGGAAATTGAAAATTAATAAAGGCTTTACGATGATTGAGCTTTTGGTCGTGATTTCTGTTTTGGGTATTCTGGCGGTCGCAGTTTTAGCGGCCATCAACCC
>CAZTHI010000040.1:0-1243 GCA_964613135.1 uncultured Gammaproteobacteria bacterium | reverse complement strand
TCGTGATTTCTGTTTTGGGTATTCTGGCGGTCGCAGTTTTAGCGGCCATCAACCCCATTGAGCAAATTAATCGAGGTAAAGACACGGGGAATCGATCCGACAGCGAACAACTTTTGTCGGCGATTGATCGGTATTATACGATTCTAGGTCATTATCCATGGCGATCAAGTACGGTGGCGGGTACCGATACCCAAGCTTGGCTGAGAATTATCGCCTTGGCTACCTGGGAAGACGATCTAAACGCTAATGTTTTGGACAAGCTTTCTACCGGAGGCACAGCGGAAATAAAATCATCCTTTGTGAGCCGCATAATCGGTAGCGGTTATAATTTTATGTGGGTTTATAATGGCGGTCTGGCGGGAAACAGTACTTATGTTTGTTTCAATGGTCTATCAGGATCTTTCCAAGCTGAAGCCCAAGAAAGATGTCTAGGAACAAGAGGAAGTATTCCGCCCGATTTGGAGGCGATGAGGGACAGCATTTGTGATCTTACTATCGACACAAAGGCACACCAATATGTTAGCTGTTTGCCATAATGAGTGTTTTAGCGATGGCCTGGCTATTGGTTTTGGGGTTATGTGCTGGTAGTTTTCTAAATTGTTGGGTTTACCGGCTAAATAACGAGCTTTCCGTGATGAAAGGGCGATCGTTTTGCCCGGTCTGCTAGGCCATATAGCCCAGTTTTTTCCTCGTTGACAAAAAGCCATGGTTTTGGTTATGATGGACTTAATGAAGAAAAACAATTCTAACTTACCGGCGACTAAGGGCGATTTAAATAAACTTGAGAAAAAGTTAGGAAGTAAAGTTTCTCAATTAGGGAGTAAAGTTTCTCAATTGGATGGGAAGATTGACGGAGTAGAAAAAACCCTAAGGGCAGAAATTAAAATTACTGCCCAAGAGACAAAGGAAGAAATTAAGGAAGAGATGAAACAATCAGAGAGCCGGGTTTTAGATGTTTTAGATAAGTTTTTAAAAGAAGTTGATATCTCAAGGCAGGAACGAACAGTTGACACTGAGCAGAAGATTTGCGACAGGGGAAAACTGGAAAATCATGAGAAAAGAATAATGACCTTAGAACAAAGAGTTTTTTCCTCGGTTTAAAAAATGAGTTGGGTTTTTTTGTTTTTGCTGGGCTTGTGCGTTGGCAGCTTTCTGAATTGTTGGGTTTATCGGTTAAACCACGGGCTCTCAGTGATGCGGGGGCGGTCGTTTTGCCCGAAATGCCGGCATCAATTAGCCTGGC
>CAZTHI010000039.1:0-6807 GCA_964613135.1 uncultured Gammaproteobacteria bacterium | reverse complement strand
GCTTATTGCGCAGCATCAAGCTTTGCTTATTGCGCAGCATCAAGCTTTGCTTATTTCGGCAGGAAGCGAATTTCCAGACGGGAATTTAAAGCCTCGGCCAGGCGCCCAAGAAAGCTCAGTGAGGGATTGGCATTACCTGATTCTAACCTAGAGATCGCCGATTGTTTGGTACCCATTCGTTTGGCTAATTTTTTTTGGGTAATCCCGTCCTTAATTCTGGCCTCAATAATTTTTCTAATTATGGCAAATTCAGGCTGGAGTTTTTGATAGGCACGCACAAACCCTGGGTCTTTCATTAGTTCCTTTTTGTGTTCGTCAAAAGTATAGTATTTCATGGTTTCAAATATAACATATATGATATCTTATGTCAATGAGCATTCAAAGTCATCAGCCGCGATAATGCTACCTGAATTTCCTTTGGGGGAACTTTCTGAGTTTTCTTTTTAAACGCGTGAAGAAGAATTATTTTGTTGCCCCGCACGGTGTAGGGCACCCTGAGTTGCTCTCTTCCGGTAATTCTTATCTCATACAAGTCATGGCGAATCTTTTTAGTATATCTCTCGGTTAAAAATGGCCCGTATTCGCTAAGAAAGCCAATCATGCCGACATACTTTCCTTTTGCCTTCAAACTTTGTTCATCAATAAAAGATTTAACAAATTTCTCCCCTCTGGCGCTCTGGAAATATACGACTTCCCACTTTGGCATATTTTTATTTTAACAAACTTACTCCACCCAAACCTCTTTTTCCTCAAGAGTAGTTGGCGATCCGGAAACGGTGATTTCTAAAAAGCGGGGTGAAACGGTTCCTTTGTCGCTAAAAACCGCTCCGTCGGTATGGGTTTTAAGACCGTCGAGTTCGTAGGAAGAAAAATAATGCACGTGGCCGGCAAACAGCTTCTTCACTTGGTGGCTGGTCAACTTCTTCACTAGCTCAGCGGCCTGGTTGGCAACCAGTGGGCTACCCTCGCCCATCACGTGGGTAAAATAGGGGTGGTTTAAGGGCATGTGGGCAAAAACCAAACAGTAAAGTTTAAAACAATCGGCCAGTTCTTGATCCAACCATTCTTGCTGGCCTTCCCCTACGCCTTTTGAGCCGTCGGCGTTATTAATCAAGATAAATTTAACCTCCCCTTTTTGAAAAAATTGAAAATCCGGCCCAAAGACGGTCGTAAAATTGCCCAAACCTCCCTTGGACCACAAATCATGATTCCCGGGAACAACGTAATACGGCAGGTTGTTTTTGGCCAGGACCGCCTTGATCTTTTGGAGTTCGGCCGGCGCCCCCACCGTCGTTAAATCACCGGCGACAATTATAAAACTGACCCCATCAGCCCGAGCAAAATCGAGGGCTTTTTGTAGACTATCATAATCGGCGTGAATATCGGAAATCACGGCAAAAGTATAATCAGATTGGGCTGGCCGGGTACCATCTGGTAATCCGGTCGGCGCTGGCGAAGCCGGCAACGGATTGGTTGAGGGTTTTAAATTCGTCCCGGCCCACAAAATTACGACCAGGGGCAAAAAAATGGCAATGAGCAGTTTTTTCATTTAATTACCGGTTCCCCGTTGGTAAACGGCCGGCCAGGCAACGTAATTGGACCAAAAGGTACGGTCTTCTTTAAGCTCGCCGGTTGACGTAAAAATTTTCCGCTTAAAAGAAACCTTGGCCCCCCAATGAGTGGTGTCAATCCTTTTTTCCGTGCCCACCGGCAAACCGGGCTCATCAACATAAATCGGCGGCGGCGGCTCGGTTTGAGAGTGGATTAAGGGCTTTTCCAATTCCACCCGCCGGCCATCACTAGTGCCGTAAAATTCAAAAGCCAGTCGTTTTTTTTGCTTGTCGATTTTGGTCTGGATCAGAATATAGGCCCCGGTATCGTTTTTAAACTTCAGATCAGGCGAAGGCGGGTAAACGGTCGCGTCCAAACCCGGCGGATAGCCGCCTTGCTCGTAAAAGCCCACTCGGTAATAATGGGCCTGACGTTCGGTAATCGGCAGTCCGGCGTTTAGGGCAGCCCGAAATAAAGTCGTGGAAACCTGACAAACGCCGCCGCCGTCTTCCAAAATCGTTTGTTTATTTTTAATCACGTAAGCCTGCTGATAACCGGTGGCGGTGGAAATGTCACCGATATTTTGGGCAAAGGAAAAGGTTTCGCCGGGCGGAATAACAATCCCGTGCAGGCGGGAGGCCGCCAAGGCAATATTGTAAATCCTGGTAGGAATGGAGTCGTTAAAAAAAGACTCGCCCATTGCCAAAAGCTCTTTAATCCCTAAATTATTGCTCTGATCGGTCGTCACCTTAGGCCGGACTTCGACGACCGGCAAATCAAAGGCGAAATCAGCTTGGTCAGAAGATAAACTCTGAAAACTGTCGGTCACTAACCGTTCAAACTCCGACCCCTTAAACAGCCAACCGGCGCGGGAAGGCTGAAAGCTGATAACCTTGCCCTCTTTAAAGTCGAAAAGGGCGTCTTGCGCCGGCTGGTTAACTTCCTTGCTTATCTGGTTGGTAATTTGAACCAACTTGTCTTGGGAAAAATTAAAAAGGGGCAAAATAACTTTTTCGGGCCGGAAAAAATTACCGAAGTCCCAAAGATGGCTAAAACCACCCTCGGTCTTCCCCGCGTCAACCACGGCCGCTGCCATTTTGGCCTTGTCCAGCGAAAAGTCAATCATTTGCGGAATCACTTCCCAGTGCCGATTGTCTTGCCAGGAAAAAACAACCTTCCGGCCTAAGAATTCCTTTTCCTTATCGGCCAAAAAACTTTCTAGCTCGTCAGTCGTTTTGCCGCTCACCACCTGGGAAAAAACCATGAGCTTTGGCAAAGCCAAGCTGAGATGCTCGGTTTTGAAGCAGAAAAGCAAAAAAAGTCCGCCTAAAATAGCCCCACGGAAAAAAGACTGCCGTTTCTTCACTTGCCTTTGGTCATTAAACTTTCAAAATCGTCTTCTTCAATGGTTTCCTTTTCCAAAAGCTGTTTGGCAATCAAAGCCAACGGCAGACGGTTCTTTTTTAGAACCGCCAACGCCCGGGCATAGCCTTCGTCGACAAGGCGTTTAACTTCTTCGTCCACCCGGTGCGCCATTTGTGGGGAAATTTCCGCCGGCTGGTACCAGTTGCGGCCGTATTCCGACTCGCTGACTTGCGGCCCCAGATAAATCGGCCCCAGGTTGCTCATGCCGAAATCAACCACCATTTGCCGGGCAATTTGGGTGGCTTTGTTAATATCCGAAGAAGCCCCGGCGGTAAATTCTTTAAAAATAAGTTCTTCCGCTGCCCGGCCGCCCAAAAGCGAAGCCACCATTTCGACCAAGTGGGACTGGGTTTCCGTGTAGCGGTCTTTTTTAGGCGGAATTTGGGTAAAGCCCATAGCCACACCCCGCGAAACAATGGAAATTCGGTGCACCGGGTCCATATGAGGTAAATTGTAAGTCACAATGGCGTGGCCGGCTTCGTGATAAGCGGTCATTTTCCGATCTTCGGCAGAAAAAGTCCGCTTTTTTTCCGGCCCCAGTTCCACCTTTATGCTCGCCTCGTCAATATCCCGGGCTTTAATCGCCGTTCGATTTTCTCTGGCCGCCAAAATCGCCGCCTCGTTAAGCATATTTTCCAGATCGGCGCCGGAAGAACCAACCGTGGCCCGGGCGACTTTAGGCCAATCAACCGATCGGTCAAACGGTTTGCCGCGGGCGTGAATCGCCAAAATGGCCTGCCGGTCTTCCAAGTCGGGCATATCCAAAGCCACCCGCCGATCAAAACGGCCGGGCCGCAACAGGGCCGGATCCAGCAAATCCCCTCGGTTGGTCGCTGCCAAAACAATGACGTTGTCCGACGGCGTAAAACCGTCCATCTCCACCAGAATTTGATTCAAGGTTTGCTCGCGCTCGTCATGGCCGCCGGAAAGACCCATACCCCGCTGCCGGCCGATAGCGTCCACTTCATCAATAAAGATAATTGAAGGAGCGGCTTTTTTGGCAGTAGAAAATAAATCTCTAACGCGGCTGGCGCCAACCCCGACCAGCATTTCCATAAATTCCGAACCGGCCATCGAGAAAAAGGGCACACCGGCCTCGCCCGCGATCGCTTTGGCCAAAAGAGTTTTGCCGGTACCGCTCGGGCCCACCAAAAGGACCCCCTTGGGTGTTCTGGCACCCAACTTCCGATATTTGGCGGGATGCTTCAAGAAATCAACCACTTCTTCCAACTCTTTTTTGGCTTCCTGCACCCCGGCCACATCTTTAAAGGTAATCGCCTGTTTGCCCTTGGCAAAAAGCCGGGCGGTTGACCGGCCAAAAGAAAAAATCGAGTCCTGAGCGCCGCGCGCTTGGCGGAAGATAAAAAAGAAAAAGACCACCATCAGGCCAATCGGCAAAAGAGTCGCCAAAAGGTCGATCCAAGATTTAGTCAAGGAAGTGTCTTTAATCTTGAAATTGACCGCGGCCGGAGAAATGTCGGCGTTTTTCAAAATCTCGGTAAAACTGGCGTTGACTTCTTTGCGGGAAAAAGCCTGATGATCGTCGGCATAGGTCAAAAATAATTTATCGTCCTCAATCAGAACCTCTTTAACTTTACCGGCCTTAATCTCCGTAAGTGCCGCTGACAAAGACACTTCTTCTTTAACCGTCGCCGACTCCGGCGCGGAAACAAAAAAAGAAACCAAGATCAGTCCCACCACCAACCAAAGTAATAAATCTTTGGGGTTTAGTTTGAGCCGGAATTCAAATTTTTTAATTGGGAGCTTGGGCTTAGTTACGTCCATCGTGGTCTCATTTTAGCAGAATTGGCCGCTTAAACCAAGCCCATGGACTTTTTGACCTCGGCGAGGGTTTCTCGGGCGATTTGGGCGCAATACTTGCGGCCGTCTTCTAAAATCTCGGCAATCAATTTGGGATTTTTTTCAAAATATCGCCGGCGCTCCTGAATCGGCGCCAGCTCTTGATAAATCGCCTGAGCCAACTCTTCTTTTAAACCCTGGTACCTTAAACCTTTACCTAAATAATCTCGCTCATATTGGCCGCGCCGGGACTTGCCCTGAAAAAGTTCTACCAAAGTCAACAAAGCCGCCACACCACCCTCTTGCGGCAACTCTTGGCCTTGGCCGGCATCGGTCGGCGCTGCCGCCAATTTTTCTCTAATCGCGGCCAAATCATCGGTTAAGTTTATATAACTACCCTCAACCGACTTACTCATTTTGCCCTTGCCGGTCAACGACGGCACGTAGGCGCCTTCCATTAAAAGCGCTTGTGGTTCAGGGAATATTTTGCCAAACATTTGATTAAACTTCCGGGCGAATTCTCGAGTAATTTCAATATGAGGCAATTGGTCTTTACCAACCGGCACCAGTCCGGCCTTGTAAAGCAGAATATCGGCCGCCATCAAAACCGGATAGTATAAAAGGCCCATGTTGACATAGTTTGGATGCTGAGCTTTTTTATCTTTATAGGTAGGTAAATCCTCAAGTCTGGAAACAGGGAAAATCGTTCCTAAAAGATAGGAAAGTTCAACGTGTTCGGGGACATGAGATTGGACCATCAAGTGACACTTTTTAGGATCGACTCCCGCCCCTAAATAATCCAAAATTATTCCCCTTACCATTTCTGGATATTTTTTAGGGTCAAAAGGAGTAGTTATTCCGTGAAGATCAACGACCGAATAAATACAATCATATTTCGGATTATTTTGAAGCGAAATATATCCTTTTACCGCTCCTAAATAATTACCAATATTAAGACTGCCACTCGGTCTTGATCCCGAAAAGACGCGTTTTTTCATTTTTGCTTCACCTCCTTTTATTTTAACAAATAATATCTTTCTAAAACAGCCTTGGCTAAAATATCCAGCGTGTCAAAAACCGGAACAAGATGCTGTTTGGGAAAGATCAACGGTATTTCCGTACACGCTTCGATAATTCCCTCGGCTCCCCGATCAAGAAGCGTCCGGGCGATTTTTTGGACTTTGACTCCGTTTTCTTCATAATTCTTTCCGGCAATGGTCTCGGCAATAATTTTCCCTAACAACCGCTGATCTCCATCATCGGGGACTACCACCTCAAGTCCTTTTTTCTTCATAACCTCTTGATACATTTCGCTCTTGATCGCGGTGGGGGTGGCCAAAAGACCCACTTTCTTTATTTTTGATTTAAGCAGGGCGGCCGGCAACTCCTCTAAAAGCGAAACGAACGGTTTATTGGTTTCCTTCCTTAATTCGTCGATTAAAAGGTGGGCTGTATTACAGGCAAGGCAGAAGAAAGAAATTGGCAATTTATTCATTTGCCTAACTCTGGACTTAAGCATTTTCAGGGCCTCTTTCTGCTTTTTATTAGAATTAATGAAATCCTGCACCGGAATCGAGGCTAAATATATTTCCGGAAATTCTCCATTTTTAACCACACCGTAGTCTTTTTGAGCATAGTAAATCAGCAGCTTATAAAAATGCTGCGATGCCTCCGGTCCCATGCCGCCGATAATGCCAATCGCTTTTTTATTCATTTTTTTCTCCCAAAAACACAAAAACCGTCCCTTTTCTAAGGACGGTTATAGCCGTGTTGCCACCTTGTTTCGTCCGCCGTTTGGCGGACCTCATTTTTATCAGCTCCGGGATCCCAACCATATCCCATCAACGCTTTTTCAAATTGTTAATTATTTATACCTGTTCCTGTAAATTTGCAGGGCTGTCAGGATTCGAACCTGAAAGGGCGGTTTTGGAGACCGCCATGATACCGTTTCATCACAGCCCTAGGTTTTTCCCATCAAAAAACTCGCCGGTCTCGGCGAGTTTAATTTCCAAAACGCAAAATCGCCGGACC
>CAZTHI010000038.1:0-7052 GCA_964613135.1 uncultured Gammaproteobacteria bacterium | reverse complement strand
CCACACTTTGGGCCGTTAGCACAGTTGGTAATGCGTCCCGCTCGCAGCGGGAAGATCGCCGGTTCGAATCCGGCACGGTCCACCGCGTAATCCCCAGAACTCCCTCTTGACAGGTTTCTGAATTTCTGATGTTCTGAAAACGAGATCAGAATTATTCCTTACCAAGGATTTAATGATAAAAAAATTGATTGGGAGAAGGTTTGGGATCAAATAAAGTTAGCGCGCTCTTTTAAGGGGAAAAGGGGCAATCTTGCCGGCTTTGTCGCCGCAGACCGTTATCGCCACTGAGAATAAAATAACTTATTACGATGCTGTTTTTGTCAGCTTAGCAAAAAAATTAACGGCGGTTTTAGTGACGGATAATCCCAAACATCAAAAGACGACCCACGAGGTAAGAACAATTTCTCTTCGAAATTACCGATAGCAAACTATTCTACGGATTAATCGTCGGTGAGGAGCTTTCGGGAAGCTGAATGGGCGGTTCGATAGCCTGTGAAGGAATCGGCGCGGGTGTTACGAGTGTTTCGGGCGTTTTAGCCGCTGCCGGCTGGGTTTCCTTAACTTTTTCTCTTAATTGATTGGCTTCTTCCGTCGCTTTTTGAAAATCACCGGATGAGGGGTCGACCAGGGTGAGGACAACTTCCATTTGGGCCAGGGCTTGGGCATAATCTTTTTTCTCCCGCAGAGCGGACGCCAGATTGTAGTGAGCGTTGGGGAAGTCCGGCTTAAGATCAACCGCCTGCTCAAAAAGCCGGGTAGCCTGGTCATAATTTGCCAGACTATAATAAACACCACCTAAGCCGAGCCGCAGAGACGGATTAAGGGGATCGAGGCTGAGGGCTTGTTGATAGGCGGCCACGGTCCATTGGTCGGCGCCCTGAGCAAAATTAATCAAGCCGCGGTAAATTTGGGCCAGATTTTCCCAATTGGTAATTAACCGTGGGTTAAGGGTGACGGCTGTCTTGGCTTCTTGGATTGCTTGTTGGACCAGCTGCGAAACGTCCTGTTTATTTTGTTCGGTTAAGTTAGTCTGGGAAGCCAGGGCATTGGCCAAGGCTAAGTTGGTCTGGGAATAAGCCAGGTGATAGAGATCGGCTTGAGGATTGTCGGTAATGGCTTTAATTTGTAAATTGTAAGTCTCAGTGCCTTTATTTTGGGCCAGCGCCTGCAGGGATTGGTAAAAGTAGATTTCCGCTCGGTAAGTTTTGACTCCCAGCCAGACTCCGGCACCGACGATGACGATAACGACGACCAGGAAAATTCCGGCTAAAATACGGCCACTCTCGGCATACTCTTTCGTGGGTAGATTTAATGCCAAAACTGCCAGCAAGATCCAAAGAAGAAAGAGCAGTAAAAAATTGGCCGGTAAAAATCCTAAGATCAGAAAGATTAGTAATAACGGCAACAAAATATGGGGAGCGACCTTATTTTTGAGAACACCCAGCGCCAGCCAGACAACAGGGATTAGGCCCAGAATGCCGACGACGGTTAAAAGTTGAAAGTACCAATTGGAGGCCGCGCCGAAACGGTTGGCCCAAATAGGCAAAGAATTAAAAACCACCGGCCGAAAACGACTAAAAGCTTCCAAAAAACTATCGGGACCAACGCCCAAAAGCGGATAATTTTTGAAGGCCTCGATGGCGATAGCCCAGGAAATCGAATAGGGCAGTAAAATTGGCTTGATCACGGCGATAAGCTGGTAAAGCGTGACGCCAAAACCGACGGCGATTACTAAGCCCGCCAAAAGATTGAGAGTCAAAGGTAGGCCCCGATTATTGGCTTTACGGTCAGCGTAAACCCGGGCCAAATTGATGACGAGTAAAACTGCCAGGAAAGTGGCTAAGGCCACGAGGTTGCCGGCGGGCGTAAAGGTTTTTGAGCCCAACCAAGCTAAGCTGCCCCCGGCCGGAAAGAGTTTTTCTCCCAGACCTGTGAAAGTGGCCAGAGCCAACAAGGTTAAAATAACACCGGGGATAGTGATGCCGGCGAGAAGTCTGGTCACGGTTTTAGCCGTCAAATTATTGGTGATTAAAAAATACAGCGCCGTCAGACCCCAAATCGTGCCGGTAGCTTGTGGTGACCAAAGAGTGGCCCATTTATTGGCCGCGGCCAGTAAAGTCGAAGCTGAAAAAACCAGGGCTAGGGCTAAAATCGGCAAGTCAAAGGCGGTGTGTTTAAAAGTTATTTTTTGTTGAAGCACCATTTTTCCAACCCAAGCCAACAGCAGCAAGCCGGTACCCAGTAAAAGCAAAATGTTTTTGTTAAATTCGTAAAAATTGGACGTGACCGGCAGAAAAAAGAGGGGAACGAGGAACACGAGAACGACCAAGCCCCAGGAAATAACTTTATCTAATAAATTGGTCAAATTAGCCGAATTTGTCAAATTAGTCCAATTACTTAATAATCCACCAATTGAATTTTATCTCAGAATTAATGGGGGTGTCAATAGCGACTTTAAAATAGCCCTCTTCTGGATTCTTAGACGAAACATAAATCACCTTATTTTGAGTTGTCGAAATGGCCTTGACATAAATAAAGGTATTGTCTTTAACCAGAGGAGTTTTAACCGTGACCTCGGTTTCGTTGGCCGGCAAAATGGCCTCGCCGCCCTTACTATTACTAGATACTGACCCCGGACCTGCCTCGCCGGCAGGCGGGTCGGAGTCATTGGGCGCGGCAATAATGACTTGGTTGGCCGCCACGGCCTGTTGCAGCGGCAAATCTTCAATACCGATCGGCTCGGTTTGTTGGCCGGTCGGCGCGGCCTGGACAAAAAGTTCCGGCTCGCTTAAATATTCCAGCCTGGAGTTCTGGATTAATTCTGCCAGCCCTTGTTGCCGATTTTTAATCGTGGCCAGATTAGTGTCGTTGGCCGGTAGTAAGCTAATCAACTTTTCAAAATAATGGAAAGACTGAACGCCTTGGCCGGATTTTTCTAGGGCATCGGCTAAATTATAAAGAGTTTGCACATCGACGGGATTAATCAAATAGGCTTTGTACCAAACCCTGGCGGCGTTGTTAAAATCCGGTATTTGGAGATACAAATTGGCTAATCGGGCAAGATAAAGGGGATTTTGGCGGTTAATCACGACGGCTTGCTCCAGATCCGCGATGGCCATTTTCCGAAAATCAACATTAACGGGCATAACGGCCTCATAAATGGTGGCCCGCTGGGCAAAGCCGCGATCATCTTGAGGATATATTGCGATACCTTTTGCGATAGATTCTAAAGCTAACCTGGCGGTATCCAAAATCTCCTGTTTTTCGGCCGGTGTCTGGTTGGTGTTGGTCGACAGGACTTGCGCTTTGTTGAGGAATTCCTGGGAGGTATTTATGTAATAAAGAAGGCTTTGCTCCGGAGCCGCTTTAGAGGTTTGTGTCTGAGCGGGTAAGGTGGGGGAGATCAGCTCAGTTTTGGGCTTATTGGCCGACAGAACGACAAAAACACCCACAACAATCAAAAGTGAAGCCGGAATGATTAGATAGTACTTCGTCATATTATAAAATTTTCAAATTCCAAGTACCAAATTTCAATGAAATTCTAAGCTCTAAAATCCAAACAATGGCTCTTGGTACCTGAAAATTGTGATTTTTGTTTAGTGTTTCTACCGATTGCCGAGAAAATCAAAAGCAGTTCCTCTGCTTCTTTCCACATTTTTCTAAAATCTTCTTTAAATTCTGGATTAGCATATGCCAATAGCCTTATCCAGTGCTTTGTTTCTTTGGTTTCCTTTTTACAAATGCCAATTTTATGAATAAAGTCCATTCTGCTTTCGGCTTCGTTAGCTTCACAGTAGTTAGCGCCTAAAGAGCCGCCTGACCCCATGCACTGGCTAATCATGCGTTTGTTAATCGAATTGTCTGGCAACCTTTTTAATAAGTCAATTAAGTTTTCGGCGAATTTTGCCGTTCTTTCTTCTAAATCAAATTTCTTTGTTTGTAAATTTGGTAATTGATTATTCATTGGTACTTGGTTTTTGGTACTTGGTACTTAGTTAATGATCCACCAGTTGAATTTTATCTCAGAATCGATCGGTATATCAATCGCCACTTTGAAATAGCCCGCTACCGGATCTTTAGCAGCCACGTAAAGCACCTTGTTTTGAGTATTGCTGGTCGGTGTCAGGTAAACAAGTGTCTTTTCCGTCACAAAAGGTGTCTTGATGGTTATTTCTGTCGTGCCGGCCGGTAAAACGGCTTGCCCAGCGGTGGCGTTGGTTTCAATAACGCCGACAGTATTGGGGGTGGCGCTGGCGGTGGCGTCAGCGGCGATGATAATCTTTTGGAAGGTGCCCGAGCCGGAAGCCACCAGATCGCCCGCGATAGCGACGTTGCCCTTAATTAGTAACTTGCCAAAACCAGACGATCCGGGATCGTAGGCTTGTTCCGATCCCGGATCGGAAGAGGGTGGCACAATTTCATTAACCGCCAAGGTTCCCTCGACAGTGACGTTGCCGGCGAAATTGGCGTTGCCAAGAGCATCGATAGTCACCTTGCCGGCCAAAATATCGATGCCGCCCAAACCCAGGGAATTAAGATAAAGCGGGCCGGTGAGAGAGTTAATTGAGTTATCAGCCAAAACTAAGCCGCCGCCAACGTTGAGCGAGCCGGCGATGGTGGTGTCGGCCAGTGAAGTTTGGCCGTAAACCGCCAACCGCTCGTTGACAGTAACGCTGGGGATACTGATGCTTCCGGTTAATTGAGCCTGGGCCGTGGCGGTGGGTGAGCTGCTGAGAATTTGGTCAATTAAAGCTTGAATAGCCGGATCGGTTTCTTGTTCGGCCGGCAGACTTGGCAGTTCAGGAGTGGGCGTGGTGGTGGGTTCAATAATTGTGGCCTCGGGAAAGGGTGTGGTGGTTGGTTCAATTGTCGGTTCCGGACTCGGTGTTATTTGTTGTAAGTTATTAGTTATTTTTTCCAGTTCCGCCAGCCTATTTTTGATTTGCGAAAGATCTGCCGCTGTCAGGTTTTGGGCCGAAACGGTCGCGGCGAGAATTTCGCCGAAAGTGCCTTTATTGCTGATGATCTCATCGGCATAGATTTTGGTAGCGTGAATTTCTTGAGCGGCCAGCTCGCCGGAGATGGTTGCCGTTTGGGTTTCCAACGTGTTGCTTGTTATGTGTCCGCTGGTGACCGTTTCCGCCAGCAGCTGGCCAAAATTTCCTTTATCCGCCGTAATCTCCTGGGTCTCAACCACCGGACTGACAATTTTTTCTGCCTGAAGCTCTTGGGTTTGGATCAGCCCGGCCCTAAGATTGGCAATGACGGCTTGAGTGAAAGCACCAACGCGCTGGACTGTCTGTCCAGCGGAATTGAGAATTGAGAATTGAGAATTTGTTTGACCTCCGTCATTTTTCACTATCAATTTTCCATTATTAATTATGCGTAGATCACCCGTATCTGTTAAATAGGTATCCGGGTCAAACCAAGAAACATTGACAAAAACCATGATTTTTTCCTTTGCCTCGCCGGAGCCCTGGGCGGAGGCGGGTTGCCATTCCTCCAATGCTTTCCCGATAACCATCCCGGCTTTTTCGGCTTTCATGGCTTTGCCGGGGTCTTCACTTGAAGTCAAAAAATCACCCGGCTTAATTTTTGCCGATAAAGTTGAGACTTTAGTTTCAAAAACACCGGCAAAGACGGGTTTGTAACCATCAGTTTCGTTGTATTCGGCTACCCCAATAATATTTTGGTCATAAGCTTTTTGGGATTTTGTAAACATGGCACTTTCCGTGGCTTGAGCCGATCCGGTGGTTTCGCTTATGGAAAGAAGGTCTCCAACCTCAAAACTTTCTCCTTCTTTGGGAGAGATCCTAGTTTCAATAATATGACCGGTGGCATAGCTTTGAGCAATCATGCTGCCTTCCACATGAAGTTTATAAGAGCCGGGGTCCGTCGTCCCGATGCCAACGTTGCCGTCAAATATTCCATTGCCGCTTACCTTTAGATCACCCAATTCATTTAAAGTTAAAATTTCCCTGCCGAGCTGGTTTTTGAAAATCAAGCCCATTGGTTGACCTGTATTTTCTGTGATCTTGAAGTTGTTGGCAAAAATCATATCGCCGAAGAATTGGTCATTTCCTGCGCCGCTGCCGGAGTTGAGGAGCATTGATGATGAGGAGAGCGCGAGGCCGACTTTATAGGCCCGTGCAGCGGTGGTGAGACCGCTTGTAATACTCCAGTAATACGTGCTTCCAGCAGTGAGGCCAGTGAGACCGGTTACAATGCCGTTTGAGGCGACAGTTACCGTCCCATTAGCGACCGCGGCGTTGATAGCCATGCCGAGAATGTTGGAGCTATCAGACACGAGACTGAGACTACTGACGACGGCGTTGGCGTAGGTTGTACTGTCGTTCCGATACGCCACCACGAAGCTCCCGGAATCAAGGATGGCAACGGATTCATAGAGGGAGGCAACGGCATTCAAAGTGACAGGAGTGCCCGGGGAGATGGTGGTGCCGGAGACAGTGCTGACAACGGCGTAGGCGTAGTTTGATGTGCCCTCATATGCCACCACAAAATGCGTGGAGTCGAGGGCGGCGGCAGATTCATAACTGGAGGCGACGGCATTCAAAGCGACAGGAGTGCCCGGGGTGATGGTGGTGCCGGAGACAGTGCTGACAACGGCGTAGGCGTAGTTTGATGTGCCCTCATATGCCACCACAAAATGCGTGGAGTCGAGGGCGGCGGCAGATTCATAACTGGAGGCGACGGCATTCAAAGCGACAGGAGTGCCCGGGGTGATGGTGGTGCCATAGGTGGTATAAGGTTTTTCCGCCTTCCCGTTGATATAGGAGACGAGGTCGCCTACGGAGATCGCACTTGAACCCGAGTCCACGATGTAATCGGCAGTCAGTTGTTTTAATTTGCCGAGAATTGTGCCGTTGACATCCAGGGTCGCCAGGGGATTCGTCGTCCCGATGCCGACGTTGCCACTACTATCTATTCTTACCCTTTCACTTCCACCCGTTGAGAAGTTTAGAGTGTTTGCGCCCGAAGACCACATTCCCGTATCCAAATCCGTCCGAAATGCAAAACTCGGAGTCCCAACT
>CAZTHI010000037.1:0-7350 GCA_964613135.1 uncultured Gammaproteobacteria bacterium | reverse complement strand
GCTCCGCCAGCGGCGGAGCGCTACCTCCCGACCTCCTTCCAATTCTTACTGGCTGCGGGGCTAGGATTCGAACCTAGATTGGATGGTTCAGAGCCATCATGCCTACCATTAGCAGACCCCGCATTAGGACGGCCTAATTATAGCAGGATACTTCCTAAAATTGATAACTTGCTCAAATTCCAGGGCTTCTTTTTTCTTTCTAAGTCTAACAGCCTTTGGCTTTCTTTCAGGATGAAATCCTAACAAAATCAAGGCTGCCTCAACCTCGTTTAATAAACTCATATTTGAATTAGAAAAACTTAAATTGTATGTATAAGTTTTTTCATGGATGGAAAACGATCCCTCGGCTTCAAATAATCCTTTTAAAGCTGAGATTAGAAAGATTTTTTTATTCCAGATCCACGGCGGGAGCCTTATAGATAAATTTTTTCTAGCCCCTGAGGGAATACCAAGTCTTCTACTCAAATTTTTTTGATAAAGCGTTACATTGACGCAGTTATTTTTACTTCTTTTAATTATGGTGGCATTTTTCCGGATTACGTCTCGGAGAATCTTGGCCGAATAGCTTATCAGCAAAGGCTTATCGGTTCCTAGGGTTATTCTTAGGCCTTCGGTTCTTGGAAACTTATACAAATTCCCATCACCTAGCACTAGCCCTATCAAAAAAGCTAGTTTTTCAGACTTGCTAAGGGGTTTATCTGAATCAGGAATAAGCCCAGATTTTTTGGCGATGTTTCTCCAGTTTCTAAAATTATCTATTTTATTTTTCTTAAAAGTATCAGAAATTTTTTTAACAGAGAGACTATCAAATTTAGTTTTTCCTTTGTTCCATGGGGGAGGTCTTTTCTTTAGGCTTTTTAGCCACCCTAGGTATCTTGGATCATCTTTTGGAAGCAGCCCTGGAGAGACGGGTATAAATCGCCTGGCCATAATTAATTATACCATTAAACCACCGGGAAGATGAAATTAGCCCGATTCTACCATTTATTGAGGCTGGAAACAAGGAAAATTTTGTGATAGTATGGCCTTGTGAGGAACAGATTATTTTTTATTTGGCTGCCGCTAGCCCTAGTGCTTGGCGGCGGCATTTTGTATTTTTCCAGCCAAAAATTCTTGGCGGATACTTCCTGCGGCTGCGGCCCGCCTGCGGCGGAGGCCACCGGCAATTACGAAGAAGATACTAAAACCGCCTTTTTTAACGGTCAGCCCTTAAATTACCGGTTAGCCAAACTGGTGGAACCTAAGGTGGCGGTTTTGGGTGAGGCCGGCGACGAGCGGTGGGTTGAAATTGATTTGTCCGCTCAAAAGCTTTACGCCCATAACGGCACTAATATCGATTATGAATTTCTGATTTCTTCCGGGAAATGGGCCCCGACCCCGACGGGCGAGTTTCGCATCTGGACCAAGATGAAATACACCAAAATGGAAGGGGGCAAAAAAGGCACCGGGACGTATTATTATTTACCCAATGTGCCCTACACCCAGTATTTTTACAAAGGCTATGGCCTGCACGGGACCTATTGGCACAGCAATTTCGGCCAGCCCATGAGCCATGGTTGCGTTAATTTGGCCACCCCCAACGCGGAAAAGCTCTTTTATTGGACTTCGCCGCCGGTCGAGCCGGGCAAGGGAACGGTTTATCCCACCAAGGAGAACCCGGGCACCAGGGTGGTCATCCATGAGTAACGCCTAAAAACAGGCCTTGACTTTTAGCAATGAGAATGTTAGAGTGCTAGTAGTTCGACGAGGCTCACTATGGAGATATTTACTCACCAAGAACCGAAAAAAGAAAAGATTTTACCGCTGGCGCCTATTCGCGAAGGGGTAGTTTTTCCGCACGTGGTGACCATTTTGAGTTTTGGCCGGCCCAAATCGATGGCGGCGGTGGAAGCGGCCTATAAAAGTGGCGGCTTGATTGCCCTTTTCAGCCAGAAAGACGGTAAAATCACCGATCCCCAGCAGGAAGATCTTTATCAATTGGGGACTTTGGCGAAAATCGAAAGACTGGATCACGGCGATGGCGGTTTACAAGCCTGGATCAGGGGGACGGGTCGGGCGGAGTTGCTGTCGATTGAAGCGGAAATGCCTTTTTTGCTGGGCAAGGTGGCGGAGCTGGAAGAAGAGGCCGGGCTCGGCGACGAAATCAAGGCTTTTGCCAAGGTGTTAATTAATAATTTTCAGGAAGCGATCAACCTGGGTAAATCCGTGGACGTGCTCACGATTATGCATTTGATGGGCGAAAATGATCCCGCCTCACTGGTGGATCAAATTGCCTACACTTTAGAGTTAAACACGGAGGCCAAACAAGGTCTTTTGGAAATTTCTGCGGTCAAAAAGCGGCTGGAAAAGGTGGCCCAGTATTTAAACCACGAAACCGGCGTGCTCAAGCTGGAGCAAGCCATCAATCATAAAACCCAGCGGCGTTTTGACCGGGCGATGCGGGAAACATTTTTGCGGGAAAAGAAAAAGACGATTGACGAGGAATTAGGCGAGCTCAGCGAGGAAGATGAAGAAACTAAAGAGCTGGAGAAGAAAGTTAAAAACGCCAAAATGCCGGCGGCGGTTGAAGAAAAGGCCCAAAAAGAGCTCAAGCGGCTGAGTCGCATGAATCCCAATCATCCGGAATACAGCTATATCCGCACCTACCTTGACTGGCTGGTGGAGATGCCCTGGTCAATTAAATCTCCCAATGAAACCGATATTAATCAAGCGGCCAAAATTTTAGACCAGGACCATTATGGTCTGGAGAAGATTAAGGAGAGAATTATTGAATACCTGGCCGTGATGAAGTTAAAAAACGGCAATGCCAAAACCCCCCCCTCCGCTAAGAGCTCCGGTGGGGCGCAGGACGCGAGCGGGCCGACCATTCTTTGTTTTATCGGTCCGCCCGGCGTGGGTAAAACCTCCATCGGCAAATCGATTGCCCGGGCCTTGGGCAGGAAATTTATCAGAATCAGTCTGGGCGGTATCCGCGATGAAGCGGAAATCCGCGGTCATCGCCGGACTTACGTGGGCGCCATGCCCGGCAGGATTATTCAGGGCATTAAAAATGCCGGCACCAACAATCCGGTTTTTATGCTGGACGAAATTGATAAAGTGGGGGCGGATTTTCGGGGTGATCCCTCGGCAGCCCTTTTGGAGGCCTTGGACCCGGAGCAAAACCGCGAATTTTCCGATCATTATCTGGAAGTGCCGTTTGATTTATCGGGCGTGATGTTTATTACCACCGGCAATATTTTGGATACCATTCCGCCGGCCCTGTGCGACCGGATGGAAGTCATCCGTTTCTCCGGTTACACCGAGGAAGAAAAATTCAATATTGTCGAAAAGTTTTTATGGACCAAAGAATTAAAAGCCAACGGCCTGCCGGAAAACAAAATCAAACTGGCGCCGCCAGCCATTTACGAAATCATCCGCCACTACAGCCGGGAAGCGGGGGTGCGGGAGTTGGAGCGGTCGCTGGCCACAGTTTGCCGGAAAATCGCCAGGCGGGTGGCGCAGAATAAAAATAAAACGCCGAAGCTGGTTACCCAAAAAGACGCCGTTAAATTTTTGGGTCCGCGGCGGTACTCGCAAACCTTGGCTGAGAAAAAAGACGAGGCGGGCATTATTACCGGTTTGGCCTACACCGAATCCGGCGGTGATATTTTATTAATTGAGGTGGTTTTGATGCCGGGTAAGGGCACTTTGTTGCTGACCGGCCAACTGGGCAAAGTGATGCAAGAGTCGGCCAAGGCGGCTTTGTCGTATGTCCGCAGCCGCTGGCAAGCATTAGGACTTAAAAAAGATTTTTACAAAAATATCGATATCCATATCCATGTGCCCGAAGGGGCGGTGCCCAAGGATGGGCCGTCGGCCGGCGTGGCGATTACCACCGGTTTGATTTCGGCCTTAACTTGCCGCAAAGCCCGTCGAGAAGTGGGCATGACCGGCGAAATTACCCTGCGGGGACGGGTTTTGGAAATTGGCGGCGTGAAAGAAAAATTGATTGCCGCTCATCGCGCCGGCTTGACGACCGTGATTATGCCGAAAGACAATAAAAAAGATTTGGTGGATGTGCCCGACAAAGTCAAAAAAGACATCAAATTTGTTTTTGTAACCGAGCTGGAGCAAGTCTTGCCCGTGGCCTTAAGATAAATATATGTCCGTGGTTGAGAAATGTCGTCCTCACAAAATTTGGTCTGAATTATCCCCAGAGGAATTAATGGCTGCCATTGGAAATCTTGGGCCAGATAGTTTTGGCAGGCGAGGAGTTGATCCAAATTGGCTGAACGGCTTCGTCGAACAGTCGATTGGGAAGGATGGATTGACTCCGGATCAAGCGGAAGAAGCAAAAGCAATTATTGACAGTCTTGCACCACCAAGAAAATAGAGAGATGAATTTTGCTATAATTTAGCTGCTTTATGTTTCAAGAAGAAAAAAATAAGGGGATAGACCCAGCGTATCGTGGTTATGTTTCCAATCGACTTCTGACTACCTCCCGTCCTTTCTCCGGCGACGGATTTCTTAAAAAATTGGCCAAAATTGGCTTATTGTATGATGAGCCGGTTGGTGGAGAATTGGAATATTTAGGTATGAAGGTGGAAGAATTGTTGCCTGGGAGAGTTTTGGATGTGGGCATTGGTGGTGGCCGGTCTTTGCAACAAGCCTTGCAACTTGGTATCGATATGTATGCGGTTGATTTAGCTTTAAGAGCCAGAGGGGGAGGGACGCATCCTGGGGTGCAGACCCAAGCAAGAGAACAAATTGCTCTCGAGAATTTGCAGGCGATTAGAGACGAGTATCCTCAGCGTTTTATGGAAGCCGATGCCGCCCAGAGAATTCCTTTTGCCGATGATTATTTTGAGACAGTAATCGCTTGTATGTCCCTTCCTAATTATGCCAGAAACCCAAAAGAAGCCGTCACCTCGATTTTAGAAATGATAAGGGTAGCCCAAGGTCGCGTCATTTTTACTTTTCCGTATCACGTAATTCCGGAGCGTGATTTATTGGGCGTGGTCGGGATTGCGGACCACAAATTTAATTTTCGTTTAGCGCTTTTTTTCATGCCCTTGAGGGGTACGGGATAAACCCTTCTTGGAGACTGGTCAAGGATACGTTTGCCTATAGCCCGGGTGATATCGTCAGTGCGCATTTAGACGTTTCCGGGAAGGATCAGGGAAGATTAAATTCCGAAAGACAATTGTTGTTAGATTCTGCCGATACTTATCAGGAATTTAAATAGTATTTGCCGGTAGAGTCGGAGATGAGGCCCTTGAGCGACATGAAAGATAAAGTTTTACCGGTTTCAATCACGTCCTGGCCAATAAGGCGGGCCAGCTCATCCACCGTCAATGGCTCGGTTTCCAAGGCCCGGAAGATTTTCTTTTCCGTTGGGGAAAGCGCCTGGGTGGAAAACAAAGCTAGCGTTTCGATTTTTCGGCCCAAAATATCTCCGGCCGATAAGACCATTTTAGCCTGATGGTTTTGGATGAGTTGGTTGGTGCCGGCCGAAACCGAAGAGGTGATCGGACCGGGCACGCTAAAAACTTTCTTGCCCTGTTCCCGGCCAAAACGGGCGGTGATGAGCGAGCCGCTTTTTTCGCCGGCCTCAATCACCAGGATACCTAAAGTGCTTAATCCGGCGACAATGCGGTTGCGCAGGGGAAAGGTCCACAGTTGGGGTTTGAACTCAGGCTCGTATTCGGAAAAGATAATGCCGCCGGCAGTCAAAATTTGGCCATATAATTTTTCGTTTTCCGGCGGATAAATCACGTTTAAGCCCCCGCCAAGTACGGCGATGGTTTTGCCTTGATACTCCAGGCATTTTTGGTGGGCTTCGGTGTCCACGCCATACATAAAGCCGGAAATAATGGTGATTTGGTTGGCCACCAGATCCGGAATTAATTTTTCGACCGCCATTTTACCGTAGCGGGTGATCCGGCGGGTACCGACTACCGCCAAAGATTTGGCCAAGATCTCCGGGGCAAGATTACCGCGATAATATAAGGATTTTGGATAATTTTTGATCTCCTTTAAATTATCAGGGTAATTTTTGTCCTCCGGAATAATTTTCTTGATCGGATAGTCAAACCATTTCACTGCCCAAATCCTCCCAGTGGTTAATCCTTATAATTTCATTGTCCAGCCCTAAAACCAGGCAAACGGCGTCGATTTGGTAAGCCGGATATTGTTTGGCGACGGGCGGATTTTTTTGCAAAAAGACTTCCGCCATCATTTGAATTTTTCCTAATTTCCTTTTATCGATCATGTCTTCGGGCGTCCCGAATTGGTCGCCGATTTTGGTTTTGACCTCCACAAAAATTAATTTTTGGTTTTTGGCGGCGATCAGGTCGATTTCGCCAAAACGGGTGTGAAAGTTGCTCTGTAAAATCCGATAACCCTTTTTAATTAAATATTCCCGGGCCAGATTTTCGCCTACTCTGCCGGTTTGGTAATTTAAGTTTTTCATTAATTTTCCTGGAATCGCAGACGGTATTGCAAGGCTTCGGCCACATGTGATTGGGTAATGGTTTTTTCGGCACTCAAATCGGCAATCGTTTGGGAAACTTTAATGAGGCGAAAATAGGTGCGGGCCGATAAATGATAATTATTGACGGCCTGTTTTAATAATAAATAGGCTTCATCGGTCAAATGGCAGAATTTCTTAAGATGTTTATTGCGCATTTGGGCGTTGCTGTGAATACCGGTTTTTTGAAACCGGGCGGTTTGGAGATTGCGGGCCTTGATTACCCGCGCTCTTATTTGCGCCGAGCTTTCCGGCTTGAAAATGGGTTTACCGCGAGCGGAGTCGAGGGGCATGAGCTTTTCTACTTCCACGGCCGGTACGTTGAGGTGTAAATCGATGCGGTCTAGCAGCGGTCCGGAGAGTTTGGCTTGATAGCGCAGGATCTGGCGGGGCGAGCAGCGGCATTCGTTTTTCGGATCGCCCAGAAAGCCGCAGGGGCAAGGGTTGGCGGCGGCCACCAAAGTAAATTGGGCGGGGAACTGGACCGAACCGGCCGCCCGTGAGATGTTGACGACGCCATCTTCCAGTGGTTGGCGTAAGGCTTCAAGCGTGGAGCGGGAAAATTCCGGGAATTCGTCCAAAAAGAGAACGCCGCAATGCGCCAGCGAAATTTCTCCCGGCCGCGGCGGGCTGTCACCGCCAATCAATCCGGCTCGGGAGGTGGTGTGGTGGGAAGAACGAAAAGGCCGGTTGGTCACGAGCGACCCTCCGGGCGGAATATTGCCGGTCACCGAGTAAATTTTGGTCACCTCTAAACTTTCTTCTTCAGTTAAGGGCGGCAGAATGCCCGGCAGAGCGCGGGCCAGCATGGTTTTGCCCGAGCCCGGCGGCCCTTGCATAA
>CAZTHI010000036.1:0-7398 GCA_964613135.1 uncultured Gammaproteobacteria bacterium | reverse complement strand
AGCCGAGTTTCAAGAAGAGCTTCAAGGGAAATAGATAAAAAGGTATAATATTTTATATGTTTAAGTTCTTAGGAAAGTTTTTGGATTTCAATGAAAAAGAGCTGGTGAAGCTCCGGCCTTTGGTGGCTAAAATAAATTCTTTAGAGCCGGAAATCAAAGAACTCAAAGACGCGGAATTTGCCGCCAAAACCGCTTCTTTTAAAGAAAGATTGGCGGGCGGGGAAACCCTGGACGATTTGCTGCCCGAGGCTTTCGCGGTGGCTCGGGAAGCGATCCGGCGGACGGTGGGTGAGCGGGCTTTTGATGTTCAACTGATGGCCGCCGCCTCTTTGCACCAGGGCAAGATTGCCGAGCAAAGAACCGGCGAAGGTAAAACTTTGGCCGCCGCGGTCGCCGCTTATTTAAACGGTCTTTCGGGCAAGGGCGTGCATATCGTCACCGTTAATGATTATTTGGCCCGTCGGGACACCGGTTGGTACGGCAAAGCCTTAAATTTTGCGGGCCTGTCGTTGGGCTGTATTATTCACGAGCAATCTTTCTTGTTTGACCCCAAGTTTAACGACGAAAAAGAGGACGATGACCGCTTAAGACATTTGCGGCCGGTAGAGCGGCGGGAGGCTTACGGCGCCGACGTGGTCTACGGTACCAATAATGAATACGGCTTTGATTATTTGCGGGATAACATGGCCCGTCGTTCCGAAGACCAGGTCCAGCGGGGACATTTCTTTGCCATTGTCGATGAGGTCGACTCGATTTTAATCGATGAGGCACGCACACCGCTGATTATCTCCGCGCCGGATGCCGAACCGACGAAAAAATATTACGATTTTGCCCGCTTAATCCAAAATTTGTCGGGCGATACCGACTACGTGCTGGACGAGAAATTAAGAACGGCCAATCTGACCGAGCACGGCGTCCGCAAAGTGGAAAAATGGCTGGGGGTGGAGAATCTTTACGAAAAAGATTTTGACACCATTCACCATATCGAAAACGCCTTAAAGGCGCGGACGTTATTTTTGCGCGATAAAGATTACGTGGTGAAAGAAAATCAGGTCATTATTGTCGATGAGTTTACCGGCCGGCTGATGTTTGGCCGGCGCTGGTCGGACGGTTTGCACCAGGCGGTGGAGGCCAAAGAAAATGTCACCATCCAGCAGGAATCCATCACTTTGGCGACCATTTCTTTTCAAAATTATTTCCGCCTGTACCAAAAACTGGCCGGTATGACCGGCACGGCGGCGACCGAAGCGGAAGAGTTTAACAAAATTTACGGCCTGGAAGTGATGATTATTCCCACCAATTTGCCGATGGTGCGGCTTAACCACGCCGATATTGTTTACAAAACCACCCGGGCCAAATACGCGGCGGTGGTGGCGGAGATTGAAGCGTGTTATCAAAAAGGTCAGCCGGTTTTGGTCGGCACGACGTCCATTGAAAAAAACGAAATTGTCGATAAATTCTTAGCTAAAAAAGGTATTCCCCATCAGGTTTTAAATGCCAAATATCACGAACAGGAGGCCAAAATTATCGCTGACGCCGGCCGCAAAAAAAGCGTCACGGTGGCGACCAACATGGCCGGACGGGGAGTCGATATTGTTTTGGGCGGCTCCAAACAGGGCCGTGATTTGAAAGAGTGGGCCAAGGAGCATGAGGCCGTTGTCAGATTGGGTGGCTTGCATGTTTTGGGCACCGAACGCCACGAATCCCGCCGTATCGATAATCAGCTACGGGGCCGCGCTGGCCGCCAGGGTGATCCGGGGTCGACCCGGTTTTATTTATCCTTGGAAGACGACATCATGCGGATTTTCGGCGGCGAACAGATTTCGCATTTAATGGATGTTTTGAAAATTCCCGAAGACCAACCGATCGAACACGGTATGGTTTCGCGCGCCATCGAGCAGGCGCAGATGAAAGTGGAAAGTTTTAATTTTGACATGCGCAAACGGGTGGTGGAGTACGACGATGTTATGAATAAACAGCGGGAAATTATTTACGGCAAGCGGGGCCAAATTTTGCAGGGCCAGCTTAATTTGAAAGAAGAAATTATCGCCAAGATGCAAAACGAAATTACCAATTTGGTGGCGATGTATGCGCCTGAAGGATTACAAAAAGTGGAGGTCGAGCAGATGGTCAACGGTTTTTGTGAAATCTTGCCCTTTGATAGTCTTTCCCAAAGCAACCTAAGGTCGCAAATTGCGAAAGCCGGTTCGTCCGCCCAGATAACGGAGTTTTTGGGCAAATTATTAGCCGATGCTTACGAAACCCGGGAAAAACAAGTCGGTCCGGAGCTGATGCGCGAAATGGAGAAATTTGTCTGGCTGCAAAGTATCGACCGGCTCTGGATTGATCATTTGGAAGCCATGGAGGGTTTGCGCGAAGGCGTTGGTTTGCGGGGTGCCGATCAGGCGATTGTGGAATATAAAAAAGAAGGTTTTACCATGTTTGAAAAGCTGATGAGCTTAATTGACAACGAAGTCATTCACCGGATTTTTAGAGTTCAGGTCGGTCAACGACCGGCGACTCCCCAGCCGGTGCAAATTAATATCGACCAACAAGATAAAATGGGTCTCACTTCGCCACCGCCGACCGCTCCGGGCCAGGGTAAGAAACATCTTGGTCGCAACGATCCTTGTTGGTGCGGGTCGGGTAAGAAATGGAAAAAATGCCACTATCCGCAATTAGGCTAAACTAGAGGTGTGCTATCTGACACACCTCTAAGGTATGCAATAACTATTGCGTGATAGGTGGCGCGTTTTTTAGTATCTTCCAATTTCTTCTAATATCTTCTAAAATAGCGTAAAGATGAAATATCGCTACAAAATTACCAGTAGGACGCGGGGATTTTTGACCGAATTAAGAGCCTTAAAGGTTGTTTTTGAGAAATTGCCGGTTTTGCCGCACATTGAGGAAAGACTCCGACGAGAGTCAATTTTGCAAAGCGCTCTTTTTTCCGCTCGGATTGAAGGCAATCTCCTGACTGAAAAACAAGCCAAATTTCTTTCTTTTTCTAGTAGCGACAGAGATTTAAGAAAACTAGAGGTTTTTAATCTTTTGCGAGCTTATAGATTTGTTTATTTCAGCAAAAACCCTCAAAAGCCCTCTTTTAAATTTATTAGCGAGCTTCACCGACTAGTAATGAGCAAGATTATGCCCAATGCCGGTAAATTACGGCAAAAACCTTGTGCCATTTTTAATCAGGCTGGCGTGGCCATTTATGTTGCCCCCTCCCACTTTAAGTTACCAGAATTAATGAAAAATTTTATTGAAGAAATAAACTCACTGGAGGAAGCTGCGTCGATTAAGGCCGGGCTTTCCCAATTTATTTTTGAAAAGATTCACCCTTTTGCCGACGGTAACGGCCGTGTTGGTCGATTGATTTCTGCTCACGTTCTAAAAATGGGTGGTTTCCATTTCCGTGGGTTAGTTTCCTTCGAACAATACATTGATGAACATCGAGGGGCTTATTATCAAGCGCTTGGCCCAAATATCGACGCTTCTGAATTCATTGAATTTTTTCTGGAATCGTTGGTCGGCCAGGCAAATCTATTTTTGGAAAGATTGAAAAATCAACCTCAAGAATCGCCCGAAGATATTCTTTTACCCCGCAGAAGGGAAATTTTAGAAATTATTAAGGATCATCCCTTTTGTTCTTTTGATTTTATCTTTCGTCGGTTTCCCGCCGTTAATCCTAAAACGCTTCATTATGATTTACTTCGGTTACAAAAAGAAGGCTTTATTCAAAAAGTTGGTAAAACCAGGGGCAGTCGGTATAAAATAAAGTCATGAAGCTGGTTAGCCAATCCCTTACTACCGAAGAAATCAATAATCTCCAAAAGACTTTTGGGGATTATGTCAAGTTAACCGTGGATATCGAAAAGGAATGCTTGGTGGTCGGTGTAGAATTACACGCCGACGGTGAAAAATTATTACTGGATGATGGGAGTAATCAGGATGACATTTGGGGTGGAGGCATCAATTTAGAAGACAAACAAATCGACGCCACAGCCGTCTTAAATCTTCGTCCCCGATTGGGGAATGATAATTTGGAAATTTTGGACCCCCAAAGGCGGGAAAAATTCTTTAGCGTCGTTAAAAAAATTTTCCAAAATTTGTGGCTCTAAATAAATTTGATCAAAAATCCGACGGCATCGCCGATCTTTATCGATCGGCTTTGTATTTGGCGAAGGGTGCCGATAAACTCGGTTTGGAATTTTTAAGAAAGGCCAGGGAAAAGTTGGGCAGAGAATTAGTCAAATCGCCCGATAAACTAAAAAATCGCCAGCAAAAACTTCTTTGGGCGGAAAAAATACTAGATCAGTATACAAAACTAAGATCTTCTCTCAGCTGATTTTCAGGTTATTTGCTATAATTAGCTTCGTATGAGGATTTTAGTGGTTGAAGACGAACATAAAATTGCCAATTCTATTAAAAAAGGTCTGGAACAGGAATCTTACGCGGTTGACGTTGCCTATGACGGTGAGACGGGCTATGATTTGGCGGTCAGCGAAGACTACGACGTGATTATTCTGGATTTACTCCTGCCCAAAACCGACGGCATTACCCTGTGCCAAAAATTACGCCAACAAGACCATCGGCATACCCCCATTTTGATTCTGACGGCCAAGGGCCAATTGGAAGATAAAGTTAAGGGCTTAAACGCCGGCGCCGACGATTATCTGACCAAGCCGTTTGCTTTTGAAGAGCTTTTGGCCAGAATAAAAGCGTTGGCCAGACGACCCCGTCATGCCACTGGTACTGTCTTAACCGTGGCCGACTTAAGCCTCAACACCATTTCCTATGAAGTAAAAAGAGGAGAAAAACTAATCGGGCTGTCAAATAAAGAATTTAGTCTTTTGGAGTATTTGCTTCGTCACCCCAAGCAAATCTTAACTAAAGATCAAATCGTGGCCCACGTTTGGAATTATGACGCCGATATTTTACCTAATACGGTGGAAGTTTATATCGGGTATCTGCGCCGTAAAATTGACCGGCCGTTTCCTAAGAAAAAAGCTTTAATTAATACGGCAAGGGGTTTTGGTTACAAAATCGGCTAAAAAATGTTTCATTCCGCCAGGGTAAAACTAACGGCTTGGTATTTACTGATCATCATGGTTATCAGTATTTTTTTCAGCGCCGCCATTTACCGGGCGTTGACTTTTGAGTTGGACCGCTTTGAACGGGTGCAAAGATTGAGAATTGAGGGCCAGCTGCCCGGGCCATCCGGTCCGCCATCACCCTTTAGACTGGATCCGGATTTGGTCGAGGAAACCAAAGACCGCCTGAAAATGATTTTAACGATCATTGATTTGGTCATTTTGGCCGGCGCCGCCACGGCCGGGTATTTCTTGGCCGGTAGAACTTTAAAACCAATCAAGGAGATGGTAGACGAGCAGGGCCGTTTTATTACCGATGCTTCGCATGAGTTGCGTACGCCGCTAACCGCGTTAAAATCGGAAATAGAGGTTAATTTACGGGCTAAAAAATTAACTCTGGCTCAGGCCCAAAAATTATTGAAAAGCAATCTGGAAGAAGTGGATAAAATGGAGCAGCTTTCCAATTATTTGCTGGCCCTCAGTCGTTATCAGGACGGCCAAGGTAACCCGGCTTTTACCTCTGTCAATCTGCAGGCGGTTGCCGAAAAGGCTTGGCTAAAAATCATGCCTCTGGCCAAAGCCAAGAAAGTAAAAATTGAAAAACAGCTGCAAGACGTCCAGGTTAAAGGCAATGAAATTTCTTTAATTGAATTGGCGGTGATTCTTTTGGATAACGCGATTAAATACAGCCGCCCGGGAGGAAAAATAATTCTTACCACCGGGTCAAAAAATAAAAAGGCAATTTTGGCGGTTCAGGACTTTGGCGCCGGTATCAAGCCTGCGGAGTTACCCTATATTTTTGACCGCTTTTATCGGGCCGATTCTTCCCGGAGTAAAGAAAGGGCGGTCGGCTATGGTCTCGGCTTGGCGATTGCCAAGAACATTGTCGAAACTCATCGGGGCCGCCTCGCGGTTGCCAGTCAGCCCCAAAGGGGCAGTCTTTTTCAGCTTATTCTCACAGAACAAGCTTGAGGCGGGAGTCCTCAGCTTATTCTCAGGCTCTCCTCCTAAAATGACCATGATGAAACACATTAAAAGCTGGTTAAAGAATCGGAAACACCTGGCGATATTAATCATTATTACCCTGGTGGTAGTCCTTGGCGGCCGGAAAGTTTTGGGCCAAAAATTAACTGCCCCTCAATACCAAACGGCTCAAGCGGAAAAAGGTACCCTGATTGTTTCGATCACCGGCTCAGGACACCAGCATTATTCAACCCAGCACCGGCAACACCGGCAGCCAAACAAGTTCTCCTTTCGGTTCTTTTGGCGGTGGTAACGCCGGTGGCGGGGCGGCCATTCGTCGTATCGGAGGCAATTAAAATGAAGGCCGAAGAACCGATCATCCGGGTTAATCACCTTTCCAAGGTTTACAAAACTGACATTTTAGAAACCGTGGCCTTAGCCGATGTTTCTTTTATCGTCCGACGGGGTGAATTTGTGGCCATTATGGGACCGTCTGGGTCGGGGAAATCCACGTTAATGCATATTTTAGGCGCTTTAGATTTGCCCACCGGCGGGGAATACCGGCTGGACGGCGAAAATGTCGAAAGGCTTTCCGATGATCAGCTGGCGGAGATTAGAAATCGGAAAATCGGTTTTGTTTTTCAAGCTTATAATCTTTTGCCCCGGACCACGGCCTTAAAAAATGTCATGCTGCCCATGGCTTACGCCCAGATTACTAAGGAGAAGCAAGAGGTAACCGCCAGAAAATTTTTGAAACTGGTGGGTTTGACGGATCGCCTGTTTCATGCACCCAATCAATTATCGGGAGGGCAGCAGCAGCGGGTGGCGATTGCCCGATCATTAGTGATGGATCCGGCGATTTTATTGGCCGACGAACCGACCGGCAATATCGCCAGTACCCAAGCCGAAGAGATCATGGCGATTTTTCAGCAGCTAAACGATGAAGGTCATACGGTCGTCATGATTACCCATGAACCGGATATCGCTGAGCACGCCAAAAGGGTGATTCATCTGCGTGACGGCAAAATTTATGCCGATCAGATCCAAAAGCAGAAAAGAATCGCGGAGCACTAACATGAAACTCACAGAACTCTTTCTAGAAAGTCTGGGAACCTTGGTGGTCAATAAAATGCGCACGGGTTTGGCGACCCTGGGGATTATTATTGGTATTGGCAGTGTTATTGCCCTCATCTCCTTAGGCCAGGGGACGCAGCAGGCGATTCAGTCTCAAATTCAATCCTTGGGGGCTAATTTACTGACGGTCAGTCCGGGCTCTGCCCGCAACGGTGCCGTGAGAGGCGCTTCCGGAGGCGGTACGACTCTCACCAGGGAAGACGCGACC
>CAZTHI010000035.1:3173-7841 GCA_964613135.1 uncultured Gammaproteobacteria bacterium | reverse complement strand
ATTTTCGGCTGGCTGCTTTTCGGCGACGCGACCGCCCTTTTAAGACCCAAGCTTTATGGACCTTAGCTATGACTAAACTTTTAGCCCAAGGCACAACAACTAATTTAGATCCCATCGGCGGCGCACCAAACACGGGATTCGGACCCTGGGGAGACATGTTTACCGACGTTAATGTCGGCAAGGCCACCCTAGCTTTTACCAACACCATTTCTCGATTAATCGGAATTTTGACCATTGTTGCCGGCATCTGGTTTATTTTTAATTTTGTCGCCGGTGCGATTTCGTTTATGACCGCCGGCGGTTCGGAAGACGGCGTTAAAAAAGCGACCGCCAAAATCACCCAAAGTCTGATTGGTTTGGTGGTCGTCGTCGCTGCCTACGCCATTATTTCCCTGCTGGGAGCACTCTTGGGATTTGAGATTTTAAATCCCCAGGATATTATTAATAAAATAGGACCATGAACCCACCAGGAATCTACAATCCGGTTTTGCCTGTTTATGGCCAGGGGAGCGGCGCCGTTATTATTGCCAAATTCATCGCCGAGTTTTTATCGATCGCTTTTATTATCGCCGGACTGGTGCTTTTGGCCATGATTTTATTTGCCGGCATTGAATGGATGACCGCTGCCGGCGACCAAAACAAACTGAAGTCCGCTCAGGGCCGGCTGACCAATGCCCTGGTTGGTTTCACCATCGTGGTAGCCTTGCGGGCGATCCTAGGCTTTATCGCCGAACCACTGGGTGTGCCCTGGCTGGAGACGTTAAAAATTGTTTGGCCAACGCCGTAAAAAGTGACACGCCAGACACGTAACACGTAATACGAAAGAAAAATGATAAACGTTTTAGCAGCAACATTAGAATCTGACATCGGTGACGCCTTGAGGGCTCTGCCGGCGGGCATTCCTGCTTTTTGGAGCGGCGGTTTAAATGCCTTACTTAATAACCTAACCCAAACCTTTTTGGTGGTGGCCGTCGCGGTCGCCACGCTGGTTTTGATTATCGGCGGTGTTAAATGGGCGACGGCCGGAGGTGATAAAGAAGCTTTGGGTTCAGCTCAAAAAATTATCACTTCGGCCATTATCGGCTTAGTCATTGTTTTTGCTGCCTGGGCGATTATTGGCCTGATTAAAGCATTTTTTGGAATCAAGCCTTGACAACAAGTCATCATTAAAAGATAATAAGACTAATCTTGAGAGGAGGTGAAAATGAGAATTCCAGAAGTATTCGCAGCTGAAGAAATTAATATCCGCCCCAGCGGACAATTCGATAAATTGGGGGACATCACGATCCCCGCTTTGGTAGCGGCCATTATTAAAGTCGCTTTAATTACGGCGGCCTTGATTGCTTTTGCCTTTTTAATTGTCGGCGGCATTAAATGGATTTTGTCCGGTGGCGATAAAGAAGCCATGGGCAAAGCCCAGGGCACCATTACCGCAGCCTTAGTCGGCTTGATTGTCGTTTTTGCCGCTTGGGCCATTATTCGCTTAATTGAAGTTTTCTTTGGTATTTCCATTCTTACCCTCACGATCCCGACGATTTAGCCCTGAGCGTAGTCGAGAGGTTGACTCAAGGACCTGTCTTGAGATAAACTAAGGGCGTGATGAAGAAGCTTCTGTTGTCAGTTATTGGTTATTGGTTATTAGTTATTCTTGTCGTCCCCCAACCGGCCTTAGCCCAATTTGGCACTTGGTCGAAGTGCAATACGCCTAATTCTGTTTTCGGTCCGGCTGGCGCAGAGGTGACTACCCTTCAGGGCTTTGAATGTATTTTTCAATTCATTCTTAATATTGTCGTCCGTTTGGCGGGCCTGGCGGCTTTCTTTATGATTATTGATGGCGGCTTTCAATACCTGACGGCCGGCGGTAATCCTGAACACACCAAAAAAGCGGCCGGCACGATTACCTGGGGCATCGCTGGCTTGGCGGTTTTGATTTTAATTTGGTTTATTATGAAATTCATCAAAGAATTTACCGGCGTCGATGTCACTCAATTTACCATTCCTGGTGGCCCCTAAAAAAATGAAAAAACTCCTGCTCGCCATTTTGCTTTCGACTCTTCTACTCTCCTGCCTTTCTACTCTCATTTCCGCTGCTCCAAACGACCTTCTCTGCGCTTATTGTCCTGAGCTTTGCGGCGGCCATTCCGGCAACCCCATCTCTTCCGGCGAACGTTTTTACTGTCAGCCCGGTCCGGCTGGATCAAATACTTTTACCATGTGCAAAAACCAACCCTGTACGGTTTATGAAAAATATGCCTACGATGGTCAACAACTTTATCTGGTGGAAGACATTTCTTGGGCAACCGCCGTCGGGCCGGTCCGTTGTTCCGATAGCGGCCAACTCGCCTATTACCGCACTTACGGCCAGGGAACCGCTCCCATGCCTTGGATTTCCCGAAACATGACTCAGGGAGACTGTCTTAATCGTTCGGGAACAGTAGTTGGCTACGAAAAGGGCACCAACCGGCAATGCCCCACACCGTACAGCGGCGCCACCAGCGGTGAAATGTGCCTGACTTACACCGGCTGTCTGATGCTTCCCAATGGCATCTGGACCAATGACGGACTCACTTTAACCGTGGGCGGTGGGGCGGGGGCCGGAGAAAATTATTATTTTGACCAAAATCGCGGCTGGATTGGCTTTGACCGGGGGAGCGACGTTAGCGGCGCTTTTATCACCGATCCTATCGGTGACGGCGCTCCTCCTGCGAACTGCTCCAAAATTAGCCAGGGCGCTGCTTACGGCGCTTGTCAGGCGGAGCAGCCGTTTTTGGGTGGGCCGGAGACTAAGGGTGCGTCTTTTGCGGTTAAAGTTGCCTCCTGTTTCGGTCCGGCCGATCCGGCCGAAGCGGTTGACGCTCTGCTTAGGGCTACCAAATTTGATTTTCCCAACAACGAGCAAATTGCCAACGATCTTGAAGGACCGCTGGATAACCTTAAACCCGCTAATTACAATCCTCAGGTTTCCCAGCGAACCGCCCTGGGGAAGATTACCTATGACGTTTGTGAAGAAGGCACCACCAATTGGTACACCGTGGAAAAAGAAGTGGAATTTAAAACCCCGGCCTGGGTGGAAAAAATGGCCACCGAGGGCAAAGAGCTGGCCAGCTGGCTGGCGCCGGAGGGCGGCCGAGGGCCGGTGCTGGGAGAACAAACAACTAATAACTCTTTAGCCCAGGCTCCTGGTGAAGTCGGAACTATTCCCCATGGCTGTAAGTATTTTTATGCCGACAGCTACGGCAACTGCGACTGTCTGGCCAACGGCACCTGCCGGGGAGAGCATGGTTGCTGTCCCAACCACTGGTGGTGGGGAGTTTGCGCTTGGGAAGATTGCCAACCGCAGGTCCGCTGCAGCGCCGGTCAGCTTGCCAATGCCTGCCCGGGCGATTTTTTTGGCGGGCCTCAACCGACGCCCACTCCCAAAATCTGTAAAAAATATACTCCTCAAGGAGGCAACATTTCCCCGGAAGTCGTTTGTGTCGGCGGCAGCTGCCAGGTAAAAAATCTTCCCCGATCCGGTCTTATCACCGAAATCGTCAACGGCATTACCCAAACTATTTGTCCGGGCAAAACTTTTCTGGTTACCCCTAAAGTCCAAACGCCTTTTGTGCAATCGGCGGATACTTTCTTACGAGAACAAACTTTTTCAATTTTCAAGGTCTCCGGCGCGGAAGCCGAAGAAGCTTTTAAATTCGAGCACGCCCTGGAAAACGCCCAACACGAATTTGCCGCTTCGCCCACCACCAGCCTTTCGGAAACGGAAATTTACGGCCAGCGGGGAGTCAAAGACAGCTATGATTGGGTCCAGGACGCTTTAACCCCAGCGGGTTATTAATTTGACAAATAAATAAAAACGCTTTAATCTTAAATTAACTGCCATGGCCAGAAAAATAATTTTGGGTTTATCAATAATTTTCCTCTTGATTAGCTTTTTTTCACCGGGCTTGGTAAGAGCTCAGGCTGTTCCCACTCAAGTTCCTCCTTCTTCCTTGGAAAAATTCCAGCAAAGTCTGGAAAGTTGTGCCGGTGGCAGCATGAGCCTGGATTGCTGGATCGGCGGCGCCGAGCAAGTCGATCCCAATGCCCCTAGTGGGGTGATGCCGGCTATTACCAATAGTCTGACTACCATGATTATCGGCCCGATGCCCACTCCGGGCGCGACCAGCTATAAACCAGGCGGAGCCGTCGGCGGTATCGGCAGTTTCGTCGCCGCTTTATATGCCAATCCACCGGCCTCCTCAGTGGAATATTTCGCCGATTTAGGCCAAAATTTGGGTATTTTAGCCAAACCCGCCTATGCTCAAGGGATCGGTTTTGAAGGCCTGAAACCGCTTCTGCCGGTTTGGAAAGCCTTCCGCAATATCGCCTATATCTTTTTTGTCATTATTTTCGTCGTCATGGGCTTTGCCATTATGTTCCGGGTTAAGCTTGATCCGCAAACCGCCATTTCCATCCAAACGGCCATTCCCCGCGTGGTGGTCGCTTTATTGCTGGTCACCTTCTCTTACGCCATCGCCGGCTTGCTTATCGATTTAATTTATCTGGGCATTGGTTTGATCATTGGCCTGATGGCGGCCGGCGGCTTATTTACGCCGGCGGAAGCAGGTAGCTTACAAACTCAATTTCTGACCGGCGGCTTTCCTCAAGTCATCGGCGCCGCTTTTCGGGCCA
>CAZTHI010000035.1:0-3073 GCA_964613135.1 uncultured Gammaproteobacteria bacterium | reverse complement strand
TTCTTTTTGTTTTGCTCAAGCTTTTTCTGGAATTGCTAAAAACTTACATCAATATCATCCTGGCGATAATTTTAGGACCCCTACAAATCATGCTTGGCGTTCTACCGGGCGTGAATGGCTTTAGCACCTGGTTTAAAAATCTTTTTGCCAACGTGATGGTCTTTCCGGCGGTGGCCGCTTTTCTACTGATTACCCGGGTCTTAATGAATAAAATGACCACGGGCGGCGATCTTTGGACTCCGCCCATGCTGGGCATGCCTTTATTGATGGCCAACGTTGTCCCGCCGCTAATCGCCTTAGGTTTCCTTTTAATCCTTCATAAAGTGCCGGAAATGGTCCGCGAAGCCCTTGGGGTTAAACCCCTGCCTTTCGGCGGCATCGGCGAAGCCTTTGGTCCGATACAAGGAGCGATAGGTTTCGGAAAGGGATTAGCCGGACAAGCAGTTAGGGAGGGCATTACTCAAACGGTTGGACCTAGGTTTTACCCAGCCTCCTATCGTCAACCTCCTGCTGGCGGTCCTCAGGTTGGTGGTCCAGGAGCCCCAGGTGGAGCACCTGTTCCATAATGAATGAAGAATAAATCATCGGCCAATTACCCGTTTAGTTAGACCAATCATTATTCCAACCTTAATCGCCGCTATATCTACATTAAGCCTATAATCCCTAGTGAGTGTCTGTTTAATCCATTTTAATTGGCTATTAGTTAAAAACGAAACCTCCTCGCCCATTTCTGTTCTGGAAGCACGAAGTAAATTTCCCTCAACCGCCCCCAGTGAATAGCTATCCCAGCCGTAATTCATCGCCTCTTTTTGTCGAGAATAAATTGACCAAAGCGCCCCCAGAATAAATTCCGCTCTCATACGATAGACTTGTTCCGGATCGGCGGCATTAGCCGGGGCCACCCAACTCTCAATCGCATCAGCATTAAAATCGTTTGGTTGCCAACTTGACTTTAAAAGTAATTCTTTAAAAGTAAGAATTCTCGGAACCATCACCCCAAACCAGCCGACGTATTCGCCAGGCCTAATCATTGAAAAAAGCATTTGGCCAGGATCAATAAGCTCTAGTTGATCTTCTCCTGGCATCCTTTCGTTAAATCCTGGTTTCTCGCCTCTGTTTCTTTTAATAAGTCCCCTAATCCTTTCTTTCGGACCTTCGGTGTGGGCAAGATAGGCCAGATGGCTTTCCGCCTCTGGCAGGAAAAGAAAAGTATTTTTAGGTTTTTCTTGCCAAGGCCCAAGCACAAACGGAGGTATTTCTTCGGCTGTTTGAACGTTCCTTAAAAATGATGTTCCAAAGCCCTCAATTCTCGGAATGGTAATATCAGGACCACGATCTCTTGCCGCTTCGGCTCTTTTGGTTCGATATTTTCTAAAATAAAACGCCTCTGCCAGAGGATCGTTGCCCGCTAAAGACCTATTCCAGACAGAAGTTTCCAGGGTTGCCAAGGCTATTCTTCGGGCTAGTTGTAAAGATTTTTGAGCGTTCTTACCTTCTCCAAGCCGATTTACTATTACTTTCAATACTTCTTCTCTTTTACTTAAAGACAGCCTCTCATCAGTTAAGCACAATGTTTCTCCATTAACTCTAATACCAACAGTAGAAGCTAATTGTAAAAGCTTAAAGGCTTCTGCTATCTTTAATCCTGGAATCCCCTCTCTTAAGAAAAGAATGTTAAGATCCAAACCCTCCAAGGCATATCTTCTAGATTCGGGCTGTAGAAAAACTGAATATAAAAATTGTTTAGCCTGGTCAGTGTTTCCTGGAATAGCATCGGCAATTGCGGCACAATGTTGAAGTTTTAACCTGGCCATTGCTTCTTCTCTTACTTTAGGTGCCATCCCCTCTATCCCCAGCAAAGAACCAATCCTGGCGGCTATCATTTGATTGTTGCCCAAAGAATAAATTCCCGGAACCGGAGCGACCGGCAAATCATTGGCTTCTATTTGTTCTACCAACCCAATTACTACCTTTCTCTGTTCTTCGGGGCTAGACGGCAGAACATCAACTTGCTCTCCGGCAGTTCTCCTGGCTGTTTCTGCTGTAGAGCTAGCAATCTGTTGAAGAAGTGATTCAGAACCCGCAGGACCTCCTTGGCCAGCCCTTAACCTTGTCGACTCTTCTTCTATTACCCCGGCTAACTGTTCCCATTCCTCTTTAGGAACCTTATCGTCGGCAAACCAATCGTCTCCTTTTTTTAAAAGATCAGCTAACCCCTGGGGGGTTTGGTTGCGTGATTGAGTCGCCAAATTAACTAACCGTCGTAACGATCTATCATTTATTGGTGGGGTCTGCCCTTCCGTCGCTGGTTCTGTCAAAGAGGCTAATTTTTCGGCAAAGCTAAGCGGTGGTCGATTTTCTCCCGAGGGTTGTCCTTCTGCCATCTTGACTGAATTTTACCATATCCCGTCCAGAAATTGCCAGTAAAATGAAATAAAGAAGTGAGTGAGTTGAAAAAAGAGAGAACAATCTAGATCACCGAGGTTTACGCTAACGGATATGATCCGCATCTTGGTGGGACCATGCACATGCTCTAGGAGTGGTTAAAGTTTTATAAACGCTATCCTCAAGTTTTTGTCTTCCGTCTCTATCGTTTATTTTTACAAACTCTTTAGACGAACGATGGCTGCCTCCTCGAATTCTAACAACTCGATTATCGCCCAGTTCCATTATTAATGACTCTCCTGCTTCCCCCCATTGTATTTTGTGACGTCCCCAGCACAAACCTAATTCAACCCGATACTCGGGATCCCAATATTTATCTCCATCAATAAGACGATGCCCAATTTTCTCTAATTCTCCGACCTTTCCTCGCCCACCCAAATAAACATCATTAACCAACTCAAGCAGAGGCTGAAGCTCTCTTTTGGCAAGTTTCTCCAATTGTTCAAGTCCCACCCTTATCCTTTCTTCTTGTTCTACTGAGCTTTTTCTCCTTTGTTGTTCAGCAGCACTTTCAAGCTGCTTTTTTCTTTCCTCTTGCAGCATTAAGTTTTCCAGCTTTTCTTTAAGTCCCATTTTTCTCCTTTAAAAAACTGCCCCTTGTGGGGCATTGAGGAAATTATAGCACTTC
>CAZTHI010000034.1:4028-8800 GCA_964613135.1 uncultured Gammaproteobacteria bacterium | reverse complement strand
GGCGATTCCTATTCCTCGGGCGACATTCTTCTTGGCACTTGTTCCACAGGTGGGACTTGCGTTTTTCATCAAGGTGTAAAGAACTTCAATTTGGAAGTGAATCTGATTGATTCGTTAAACCAAACAATCACTATAAAGACTAGCCTTTGATGAAAAAAATATTGCAATCATTATTTTTTGTCGGTGCCTTTTTTTTGTTTTTGCCGAAAGAAACTTTGGCGGCGGATTTGAATATTGATTGTCCGGCGTCACCAACGGCGTGCAGCAAAAGTGGTTTGGATCCTCTGTTTAGCAATAATCTTGATGGGTTTTGGTATCCGGGAAAGTCCATAACCAAAACACTTAATCTGAAAAACTCCGGTCCGGAAACGCGGGAAATGGCGATTAGGGGAGCAAGAACTTCGGGAGTTAGTATTTTGGAAAATGTCATGCAGATCAGTATTGTTGGAGGGACGACGGTCATTTGGAGCGGATCGGTGGCTAATTTTTATGGCCCAGATCACATTGACATGGGAACTTTCGCTTCCGGAGCGGATCTTAATTACAATTTTACAGTTTCGATGTCCTCTGATGCTGACGATAATTATCAAAATAAAGAAACGGTTTTTGACTTGACTTTGGGTTTTTGGGGAGAGCCAGTTTCTACTCCAACACCAACGCCGGGGACAGTTTTGGGAGCGGGTGTGTCTGCGCCGGTCTGCAGCGACACTAAACCAGTCGGAGCGCCCACACTTCTCCAGGCAATTGCAGGTGTAAATAGCGTACAACTTATCTGGTCAGAAGGCGCAGGACCAATAAGTTATTATCTGGTTGCGTTCGGCCTTACGAGCGGTTCAATCACGTATGGCAATCCCAATATCGGAGGAGCCAGAACCACAAATTACACTGTGAACAATTTATCCGGTGGAACTATTTACTATTTTAAGGTTAGAGCGGGTAATGGTTGTGCCCCGGGTGATTATTCAAATGAAAAAGCCGCTACTCCAACCGGTATTTCTATTGCCGGGCCAGCGACTGGTTTTGCGCCGGGAGTTTTAGGAGAAAAAACTCCCGGAGAGGTGGGTGAAACGGAAGCAACAGAGACAGGAGTGGTAGCGGGTGTTGAAGTAAAACCTTTTAAATTTTGGTGGTTGCTTTTATTGCTCATTATTCCCCTTGCCTTTTATCTTTACTTCAAAAGAAAATAAGTGCTATTATGGGGATATATGAGCCTGCTTGGCTGGATAAGACATTTATTTATCCCTCATCAAAGCAACAACCACCGGGCGAGGATCCTTCACCCCTCGGTTCTGGCAGTCATTGTCGCCGGGTTTTTGGTTTATCAATTCGGCTTAAATTTTTATCTTTTGGTGCGGCCTTCGGTTTTGGGCTTTGCCTCCAGCATTAGCCCGGAAAGGGTGATTGAGGCGACCAATCAAAAAAGAGGCGAAAAGGGCTTGGCGCCCCTAACAATTAACAGCAAACTCAATGAAGCGGCTCAGCGAAAGGCCGGCGATATGTTCGCCTTTGATTACTGGGCCCATACTTCGCCTTCGGGTCGCAATCCCTGGGCTTTTTTTCAGGAAGTAGGTTATAAATATCTTTATGCCGGCGAAAATCTGGCCCGGGATTTTCAGGATTCCGGAGCGGTGGTCGAAGCCTGGATGAATTCGCCGACTCATCGGGATAATTTGCTCAACCCGAACTATAAAGAGATCGGCTTGGCGGTGGTCAACGGCACCTTAAACGGCGTGGAGACGACCTTGGTGGTTCAGCTTTTTGGTACGCCGACACCGGCCGTGGCCAAGGCGCCTCAGCCGCAGGTGCCGGCTTTCCAACCGGCCCAGGCGCCGCAAGCGGCGCCGGAATTAGGTGAAGCTTCGGTAGTTTTGACCCAAGCAGAGGAAACGGCCCAGGCGCCCTCGCCCTCGCCTTCGCTTTCGCCCTTTTCACTCACCAAAATGATGGTCATCTTTTTACTGGGTCTTATTTTGGGAGCTTTATTTTTGGATGCCCTATTGGTTTATCGGCAAAAAGTGGTTAGGCTTTCCGGCAAAAATCTGGCCCATCTGATTTTTGTCGGGGCGGTGTTATTGTCGGCGATCTTAACCACGCCGGGAGCCATACTATGATCGCGATACGCGATACGTAATACGTTAAGAGAAATTAAGAATGAAATATTTAAAGCATTACCTGATTTTGGCCGCGATTTTATCGGTTGGTTTCGGTTTGTTTTGGATTTTTAATTACAACCGGACCGCCCAGATCTGGATTACCCTGATTTTAGGGGTGATTTATGTCATTTGGGGCGTTGTTCATCACGCTCTCAGACATGAATTTCACTGGCAGATTATTTGGGAATATTTGGTTGTTGCCACCTTAGTTAGTCTGGTGGTCACCTTTCTTCTTATCCGCGCCTAATTGTGGTAAAATAGCTTCAAATGAGCGAACCAAACGACCTCTTTACCAGTCCCAGCCGGGGTCAACTCACCATCCAAAAAGTGGTTGACGATTTGGTGGCTTTCATCAAAAGCGAGCCGGATTATTTTTACCGCTTGGTGATCGGTACCGATTCCAAGTCAGGTAAGCCCGATTCTAAAATTTCTATCGATTTTGTGACGGCCGTGGTTATTCATCGCCAGGGCAAAGGCGGCCGCTATTTTTGGCAAAAGAACCGGGTCGATAAAATCGCCAGCCTGCGTGATAAGATTTATACGGAAACGCTTTTTTCGATTAAACTGGCGGAAAGAATGTTTCCCGACTTAACCCAAAAGCTTAATGGCGAGCGATATAAACTGGAAATTCATATTGACGTGGGCGAGGCGGGGCCGACCCGGGAGATGATTAAAGAGGTGGTCGGCATGGTCACCGGCAACGGTTTTGTCGCCAAAACCAAACCTGAATCTTATGGTGCGTTCGTGATTGCCGACAAACATACCTAAATATATATGAAGGGAGTTATTTTAGCCGGAGGTTTGGGAACCAGACTCTACCCGCTGACTTTTGTCACCAATAAACATCTTCTGCCCGTTTTCGATAAACCGATGATTTTCTACCCAATCCAGACCTTGGTTAAGGCGGGAATTGACGAAATCATGATTGTCACTGGCGGTCCTTACGCTGGTCATTTTCTTTCCGTCTTAAAAAATGGTAAGCATTTGGGCATTAAACATTTGGAATTTGCTTTTCAGGAGGGGGAGGGTGGCATTCCAGTGGCCTTGTCTTTGGCCGAAGATTTTGCCGATAAAGGGCCGGTAACGGTAATTTTGGGCGATAATACCACCGACGTTAATATTGCTACCGCCGTGAGAAACTTTAAGAGCGGCGCCACCGTTTTCCTTAAAGCGGTGCCCGATCCGGAGCGTTTTGGTGTGGCGGTTTTTGATAAGAGGAATAAGCAAAAGATCGTTGGCTTTGTGGAAAAACCGAAAGTGTTCAAATCGGAATTTGCGGCCACCGGTCTTTATATCTACGATAATAAAGTTTTCAAGATTATTAAAAAATGCCGACCCTCGGCGAGGGGAGAACTGGAAATCGTGGATGTCAACAATTATTATCTTAAAAGGCGGCAATTAAATTGGTTTGAGCTGAAAGGCTTTTGGTCGGATGCCGGCACCTTCGAATCGCTTTTTAAATCCAGCCAATATTGGGCGAAAAAAGCGGGGGTGGCTTAGATGAAAATCTTGGTGACCGGTGGCGCCGGCTTTATCGGGTCAAATTTCATCCGTTATTGGCTCAAAAAATACCCCCAGGATAAAGTCATCAACCTTGACGCTCTTACTTATGCCGGCAATTTGGCTTCTTTAAAAGATATTAAAGGCAATCCGAACTATAAATTTATTAAGGGTAATATTTGTGATCGCAAGCTGGTGGACCGTTTGGTAAAAAAGGTCGATACGATCGTCCATTTCGCGGCCGAAAGCCATGTCGATCGGTCGATCACCGGCCCTCAGATTTTTGTCAAGACCAATGTTTTGGGAACACAGATACTTTTGGATGCTGCCGTCCGTCATGGCGGGAAGCGCTTTCATTATGTCTCCACCGACGAAGTTTACGGCGCCCTACCCCTGGCATCGCCGGCAAAATTCAACGAAAATTGGCCTTTTCGGCCCAATTCTCCCTACGCCGCTTCCAAAGCTGCCTCCGACTGTTTGGTGAGGGCATATTTCAAAACGTATGGTTTACCGGCCACGATTACCAACACCTCCAACAATTATGGTCCCTACCAATTCCCGGAAAAACTAATGCCTCTGGCGATTACCAATTTATTGGCGGGCAAAAAAGTGCCCATTTACGGCGATGGCCTTTATGTCCGGGATTGGCTGTATGTTGAAGATCATTGCCGGGCGATCGATCTGGTACTCCAATCGAATAAAGTGGGGGAAACCTATTGCGTGGGCGGCATGACGAAGAATATTTCCAATCTGGATTTAATTAAGAAGATGTGCCGGCTCATGGAGAAAGATTTTGAAAGCTCAGTCGAATTTGTTAAGGACCGGCCGGGCCACGACCGTCGCTACGCCCTGGATTGGCGGAAAATTAAGCGCCAGCTCGGCTGGCAACCAAAATTTAATTTTGATACTTGGCTGGAGAAAACTATCAAGTGGTACCGGCAAAATGACTGGTGGTGGCGGCCGCTTAAGGCCTAGAGCTTCAAATTACTTTTTCAGTAAATCCGGGCGGAGTTTTTTGGTTTTGGCCAGGGCCTTTTGTTGGCGCCAGTCGGCAATTTTTTGATGATCGCCGGAAAGAAGGATTTCCGGCACTTTTTGGCTTTTAAAATCAGCCGGCCT
>CAZTHI010000034.1:0-3928 GCA_964613135.1 uncultured Gammaproteobacteria bacterium | reverse complement strand
CCGCCGCCGAAAGGCCGGTCGTCAACACTGCCCCGTTTGTCGGTGGCCCAATCCCGCAAATTGTGAATTTCGATCTGGAGCAACGACCTGTCCTGAGCTCGGGCAACGATGCTTTCGGCAAAAGGACCCGCAAACATTTTGGGGAAAAGGGTGAGAATGTCGATTTTTATGCTGACTTGATTTTACCACTTTTTCTTTGTATGCTAATAAGACCATGAAGATAGCAGTGGTGGGGGCGGGATACGTCGGCTTGACCTGGGCGATCATCTTGGCCGATCAAGGTCATCACGTTTGGTTATTGCGCAAAGATAAGGCCAAGAATGAGGCCCTCAAAAAAGGCAAACCTCATATTTTTGAGCCCGGTTTGACCGATTTAGTTAAAAAAAATCTGCGTCTGGGCCGGCTCTTACCAACTTTAGATTATCAGGAAGCCATTCCTAATGTTGAGGCTATTTTTATTTGTGTGGGGACGCCGTCCGGTCTTAATGGTAAGGCGGACTTGAGCCAGGTCTTGGCAGCCGCTTCAGAAATCGGCAAGAACTTAAGGCCCGGCTTTACGGCCGTGATTGTCAAAAGCACGGTGCCACCGGGGACAACGGCAAAAATTGCCGCCATGATCAGCAAGCATAAAAGCACCCAGGCCGATTTTGAGATCGGTTTTTGCCCGGAGTTTTTAAGAGAAGGCTCGGCGGTCGCTGATTCACTTCACCCCGATCGGGTGATCGTCGGTACGGCAAGTCCCAAGGTAATTCAGCTCGTTAAAGAACTTCACCGCCATTTACCAACGCCGGTTTTGGTGACCTCAATTAAGAGTGCAGAGCTGACTAAATATGCCGCCAATAATTATTTAGCCCTCAGAATTGTTTTTATTAACCAAATCGCTGATCTTTGCGAAAAAATTGGGGCTGATGTTCAGGAGATTATTGCGGGAATTGGTTCAGATAAAAGGATCGGCCCGCACTATTGGTATCCCGGCCTGGGTTATGGTGGCAGTTGTTTCCCTAAAGACGTGGCGGCCTTAGCCTGGTTTGCCGAAGAAAGCCGAATGAAAGATTCTCTTTTTGCCAAAATGGATAAAATTAATCGTGGGCGCGTGGGACAGATAGCCTTGAGACTGGAGAAAAAAATGGGGGCTTTAGCCGGCAAAAAAATCGCCGTTTTGGGATTGGCGGTGAAGCAGGGAACCGATGATGTTCGCTGCTCGCCGGCCATGGATCTAGTGGAAATTTTGCTTAAGAAAGGCGCCCACATTAAAGCCTATGATCCATTAGCTACAAATAACGCCCGCCGCGTCCTTAAAGCGGAATTTTTTCCGGATCCCTATGGGGCAGTAAAGGACGCCGATGGCCTTTTTATTCTTAATGATTCGCCGGAGTTTGCTAAACTAGATTATGTTAAACTCAAGAAGTTGATGCGGGGTAATTTCATTTTTGACAGCCGTAATTTGCTGAACAAGAAGAAAATGGAAAAATTAGGTTTTGTTTACGGAGGCATCGGCAAGTGAAAACAAGAGTCGTCAATCTGATTTCTACTTACAACGAAAAAGAAAATGTCGGGCCGATGGTGGAAACGCTGGAAAAGATCGGCCGGGAGCTACCTCACTATGAATTTTTGACTTTAGTAGTGGACAGTCATTCTCCGGACGGCACGGGCGCCGTTGTTAGACAGCTGGCCAAATCCAGAAAAAATCTTTTTTTGCTGGAAACGCCGCGGGGCTTGGGGCTTTCTTTAATCGCCGGTTTTCGCCACGCCGTCAAACAGCTTAAAGCCGATATTGTCATTCCCAACGATTGCGATTTTCAATGGGATCCCCAGCTTATTCCGGCGATGCTGAAGAAAATTGAGGAAGGTTTTGACGTTGTTGTGCCTTCCCGCCACGCTAAAGGCGGCAAAGATAATTTCAACACTTTCCGGAAGCTAACCCATTTTATTTCCAACACCTTATTCAACTATTATTGGGCCGGCATTAAAGAAGTTCATGATTTGGCCGGCAATTTTAAAGCCATCAGGGTAAAAAATGTTTTGGACAAGGTAGACTTGGACAAAATTAACGTCAGGGGTTTCGTAATCCAGGCGACCATGATTTACGAATTATCCAAAACCGGCGCTAAATTTGTGGAGATCCCTGCCATTTACGGCGAAAGACGGGCCGGCCTTGCCAAGGTCGGTTTTAATTTACAGTTTGTGAAAGATGTTTTGGAAACGGTTAAAAATTCAACCCGGATTCGGCTGGAGCGGTCCAAAAAGTTTTTTCGGTTTGCCATTGTCGGTTTTGTCGGCTATCTGGTCAATGCCTTCGGTCTGGAAATATTTTACCGGCTGGGCTTTGGGCCCGGTCAGTCGGCGGCTCTGGGCGCCGAAATGGCAATTGTTTCCAATTTTATCTGGAATAACCTGTGGACTTTTTCCGAGAAACGCATCACGGGCTTAACCAAAATAATTTGGAAATTTTTGCAGTTTAATTTGACTTCGTTGGGGGCGGTGGCGCTGCAATGGCTGGTGGTGGGGGAGCTCTCGATGCTTTTTGGCGCCCAATGGCGGCAGATTTACTTAGTCGTCGCTATCGGCTTTTTCGTCATTCCCTATAATTATTCAATGTACAATTTGTTTATCTGGAAGACTTGGAAAATCCCCTTCTTGTCGAAAAAATCCCCAGGGGGTTCCAGCGCCGGTTGATGTGATATCATAACCGTAATGGCAAAGATTAAGGAACTTTCCGTTTTTTTCCCGGCCTACAACGAACAGGATAATTTAAAAGCCACGGTGGAAAAAGCCAGGGTTGTGCTTCAAAAAGTGGCTCAAGACTACGAGATTATTATTGTGGATGACGGCTCTCAAGATAAAACCGGCGCCGTTGCCGACGCGCTTGCCCGCAGCCGGGACAACATTCGCGTCATCCATCATCCCAGAAATCGCGGTTACGGCGCGGCCTTAAAATCCGGTCTTTACGCGGCCAAATATCCTTGGATTGTTTTTACCGATGCTGACGGTCAGTTTGATTTTGCCGAAATAACACGCTTTTTGGAGACGCAGCAGCAAACTGCCGCCGACCTGGTGATCGGCTATTACTTAAAGCGTCAGGTGCCTTTTTACCGGATTTTAGGCTCCAAAATTTGGCAGCTGACGGTGTGGGCCCTTTTTGGTTTAAACGTTAAAGACATCGATTGCGGTTTCAAATTACTACGCCGGGGAGTGATGCAAAAAATTCCCAAACTGGAAGCCGAGCGCGGCCCGTTTATCAGTAGCGAATTGTTAATCAAGGCGAAAAACGCCGGCTTTAAAATCGCGGAGTTGGGTGTTCATCATTACCCGCGCCGGAAAGGTTTTGCCACGGGCGCCAGCTTTGGGGTGGTGATAGCCGGTTTTAAGGATTTATGGCGGTTGCGGGGGAAACTTAAAAATGAGCAAAAAAACTGAGCTGATTATTTTATTGGCGATTTTGGCGATCGCCGCTTTTCTGCGGTTTTACCAAATCTCCGGTTACATGACCTTTCTGGGCGATGAGGGTCGCGACGTTTTGGTGGTCAAGCGGATGATCGTTGATCATAAGTTCACCTTGTTGGGCCCGACCGCCAGCGTGGGCGGTTTTTTCCTGGGGCCGATTTACTATTATTTCATGCTGCCCTTTTTGTGGCTCTTCAAACTTGATCCGGTCGGCCCGGCGGTCATGGTAGCTCTTTTTGGTCTGGCAACCGTGTTTTTAGTTTATAAAGTGGGGAAAGATTTCTTTAATGCCGGAGTTGGTTTACTGGCCGCTTTCTTCTACACCATTTCACCAGTCGTGATTTATTATTCGCGCACCTCTTGGAATCCCAACTTGATGCCCTTTTTCGCACTTTTGATTATTTGGCTGACCTGGAAAACGGTCGTCGAAAAGCGGCCGATTTTTCTGCCGCTAATTGGTTTTTTCTTCGGCATCTTAATACAA
>CAZTHI010000033.1:0-8814 GCA_964613135.1 uncultured Gammaproteobacteria bacterium | reverse complement strand
AAGTAGTTTCCGCCAGCTATCAAATCAACTACCGCTACGCCCAGCCTTTAACCGACGAGGAAACCGGCAAACCTTTTGAAGGGAACGCTACGGATATGGAGGTAGTTGATGAAATCACCAGCCCGCGCAATTTAGATAAAAAAGACATTACTGTTTTAGAATATACCCCAACAACCCTTTCCGCCCCGGTAGTTAAAGATTCCCCCTTACAAATCACTTTTTCTGGCCTACACCCGGAGGGTTTATCTGCCGGTCAAGGCGACTTTATTACTCTTAATTTGGGTTTTTCCCAACCCTTGCCTGAATTGCTAAAAAAATATAACACCTGCAGTTTGTGCAACCGGGCAATTTTTTCCGCCAAAGTACCCTCCTCTGCCACCGGCGACTTAAAACCAGCCAAAACTATTAGTCCAACAATTTGCATTAACTCCGATGGGCAACCGGCCGGCACTCCGCCCGAATTAGCCGCTCAAAACATGATCCGCTTTTTGGAAACCTGCTACAGCCAAAGCTGTGATTCTCCTGTTTCTACCAAAGACTTTGTTCTGCCGCCAGATTACAACCCTGAAGAACCGTATCCCGGCTGTCCTGATCCGGGAGAAATTTATGCCTGTAAACAGCTTTATATGCCCTACTATGGCATTACCGCCACTACCCGGGACATAATCAAGAATGAAGTGACCAGTTCCAATAACACCGACGGTTATTTGCACCGGCTGGCCTATATTCAGGCTTCAGAGAAGTTATTGAACCGTAATTTTCCGATTTTTTCCACCCCGGAAGAATATAAACAATTAAATCAGCCCGGCGGTTATGTGTACCACGACGGCACCGACGGCGTCGTTTTAGGCGACATTATCATGGAAAAAACCGGCTTCCCGGTTAATTCCGACGGTCTGCCTTATGGATTTATTATTGCTATCGGCCAAGGATTTGATATTAGCACTGTCTTAAACGGCAATCCTACCCTTCTTCCTTCGGTTGCCTCCAGTCAAATTGCCGGCTACATCCACTACGGCCCGGATGGCTGTTTTAATTGATATATGTTACACTAAATCGATTTTATGCTTGCCCAAAAGATTATCTGTATTTTAAATGCATTCACTGTTGCTGTTGCTCTTTTGCTGGCAGTTTCCGCTCCGGCCTACGCTCTCCAATCAAGTGCCAGTTTATATATCGAGGCTAAAAAAGCACCCGGAATGGATTTAACTAAGTGGACCACCGGCGGACAAAATTTCTTAGGGGTTCTGCAAATTGTCGGCTGGGGTTTTATTGATGATGCTTGGGGCATATCCGAACCAACCAATACTAACGGCCAAACTAACGGAGCCATTCCGACGCTTTTGGGTTTTATGGGCGCCACCTACATCCAAAAACCGGCTTCATTGCCGCAATACTTGGCTTATGTCCAAAACCGGGCCGGGTTCCCGGTCAAACCGGCCTATGCCCAATATCAAGGCGGTTTTGAAGCGATGCGGCCGATTATTAAAATCTGGGAATTGATGCGCAATATTGTTTATTTATTTTTTGTCGTCGTTTTTGTGGCCGTCGGCTTCATGATTATGTTTAGAAAAAAACTTAATCCTCAAACAACCATCTCAATTCAATTAGCTCTGCCGGGGATTGTCGTCTCGCTTGTCCTGGTTACTTTCAGTTATGCCATTTCCGGTTTAATCATTGACATTTCCGAATTGGGCACCCGGGTAATTTCCACTATTTTTAGGGGTAATTACTTTCCGCAAATTTCCGATTTAATTGACAAGTTAACTAATCCCGGTGTTTGCACCGGCCAATCGCCAGATAAATGCTTGCTAAACTTCTTTTCCCTAACCGTCCCCTTATTTCAAACCGGCGGTATTACTGAAGCTATCCAAGATACCATTAAAACCATTGCCGAAGGTCTGGGGGCCGGCGGCAGCACCATCTTAAGTGTTTTTAGCGGCGTGGTCATCCCCTTAATTTTTACCATTGCCATGCTGCAAACTTTAATCAAAGGCTTTTTCATGCTGTTAACTGCTTATGTCAACATTGTTCTGTCCACTGTTTTTTCTCCATTCGTGTTTTTAGCTAACAGCTTTACCCCGGGGGTTGCCGGACAGTGGTTTAAAAGCTTTTTGACTAATGCCTTGGTATTTCCGGTAACGTTTTTATTATTAATTCTAGCGGCTTTGATAATTTCCGGGGCCGCCACCCAATCACAAAACGATGCGGTGTTAAACAGTGTTAAGCCTGTTTGGAATGCTGACATTCCCGCAAACGACACTACTGGCTCAGCTTTTGAATGGTTCCCTGCCCCTTTAGGGGTTTATTGGAAAAAAGATGGCGATACCTTTACCTACAGCACTGATTTAATTAATTACTTGGTTGCCTTTGGTCTACTGCTGGCTCTCCCCCGGATAAACGATATGATCAAATCTGCCTTTGAACACCGCGATTTCGGTGTTGGCGAAGGTGTTTCCCAAACCTTAATGGGAGTAATGCGCAATATTCCTATTGTTGGCGGCCTGATGTCCGGCTAGCCGATACAAGTCAATTATTTTTCTTTGGTCGTCGGTTAAAATTTGTCGCATTTTCCTCAATTTCTCCCTCCGGTCTTTTCCCCGGCCCATAACGCTGATTTTTTTTATTTTTATAGTCAGTAATTTTTCCAGTCGTCCGGAAATTTCTTCAGGGTGAATAGCCAAATTCTGCAACTGTTGATAATTTTCACAACCGAAAAAATTCATGAGATAATTAATTTCCGGGTGGTCTGGCGGCAAATGCCGGAACCAGTTCGGACCTTCAGTTAAAATTAAATCCCGCATGTCCTGATTGTTCGGGTCAAGCAGAACACCACCCAAGTCCATAACTACGGTCCGAGACAAACTTAGGCCGTTTTTAATCCGGTTGACCAAGCGTCGGGAATTTTCCCTAACCCTGGCTTCTTCCATAATTTGCGGCTCGCGGCTAAGTTTTTGCAGCAATTCCTGACCTTTTTGTTTTATTTCGTTAAAATTAAGAATTTTAGCAAATCTGGGCCTAGCAAAACTTACCACCATCATAAAACCAAGAAAAATCGCTTCAAATGACGTGCCGCCTGTCTCGGCTTGGGCCATATCCAAGGCCTTTATTTCTACCTGTGCCGGACTAACCTGTAATTCCGTTCCCAAGGTAAATCCATTGCTTAAAACCTGTTCCGCATCAATTCCATTTTCTCTGGCCATTTCAAAAATAGCTTTAACGTCATCCCAGCTAAGTTTTTGCCTTTCTTTGCCGCCTTCAATCGCGCTCCACCGCCTTCCACTGGCCTCCCAATAGGCTTTTAATAACGCTTGATCCTGTTTGGTGATCGAAATGGTGTCGCCGCTTTGATACTCATTCCATAAAATCTGCAGCAGGTGCGCCGCGCTAATTTCTACTTCCTGACCATTAATCGTCGCTTTATAGACGCTGTCTTTTTTGTTGGTCACTAGCCAATTTTCTAACCCGCCATTATTAGGGTCGATATTATATTCCGGTTCTTGGGCAGTTGATCCAACCATATCCATAAATATCTTCTGGCCGATCGACCAGGTTCGCTGGTCAAAAATAGCGTCTTTACCGGGCTTTACCCCCGGCTCGACCGCCAACGGATCTTGAATTACTAACCCCGCCAAGATTATGTCTGCCTTTGAACCAACATTTTCAACATCAAATACCCGGGAAGAATCCATATGCACTCTTTCGGCTAAATTCGCGCCCTGCTCTTTGGCATCATTCATTTTAAAATCCTCGCCAAAATCCGTTCCCTCTTTCTGTGCTTTTTTGATTAAATCGTTGGTAATATCTTCAGCCTGATCTCTAACTTCACCCTGTCTTTCCAAATTTTCTGCGCCTTTTCCTCCTATCCATTTCTGAATTCGATTAGTTACCAAACCTAGTAGTGTCAATCCTAGCCCTGTTCCTGCCGTTATTCCCAATATCCATCCCCAAATATTCCTTCTTTTTTCCCCAGACTTTTCCGGTAATACCGACGGCATCTCTAAAATTGATTTTTTTTGTTGCTGAAGCACTTTTGGTAACTCTCTCTCTTCTTCGGCTACACCGGCAACTCCACTCGGCAATAATGGAATTTCTTCACTTTCTACTTGATTGATGGAAATTTGTTTTTTTACTCCACTGGCAATCGCATCCAACTGTTTTTGTGCATCTGTCCGTCCGTCTTTTTCTATTGGTTGTCCGCTGGAATCAGGTCCTGCCATATTATCAACTTGTGGCTAATTGATCTTGGGCAATTGCCTCAAACAATTCTTGTGTCTGCCTGATTAATCTCAATGGGTGGTCTTCGGGAATGCCTTTTCGGAAAAACAGCGTCGGCGCCTGGCACAATAAATTATTTAATCGCATTTGATTGGAAACTCTTTTTGATGCTAACCCGCCATCTACACCGTACTCCTTACTGGGCAGGTAGCGATAATTTACCCCCTCTGCCTTTTCGGTGTTAATTTTTCCTTCATATATTTTAGACATCGCCCACTGCGTTATGCCCCCGACAATTTTCCAAGCATATACTCCGGCAACAGCGGCCCCCCAACCCGGAACAACCGCTGATCCAGCCAAAGCCCACCAGGTCAACCCCATAGCAAGGATTCCCGGCCCACTCCCCCGGAAACTGGGAATCGGTCCCGCTTCCAAAAGGAAGCTAAGTATCGGCCCAAAGGCTGTCCCTCCCGCTACTATTCCGCTTTTTTTACCCAGCCATTCCATCGCTTTTTCCCACCAATCCGGCCGGCCAAAAAAATGGTCTAAAATATGATACTGGGCGTTGCGTTTAATGTCCGCCCAGTATCCAGACACACCAAATAAAACTTTTTTAATGGCCCGCTTCTGATAGGCATTGAGTCTTAGTTTATCAATTAGCCGGTCAAATTGGTTATATTTAATTGTCAGGGCATAATCCACTCCCGGCCGGAAAACGTCCACCGACGCCAAGGAAGAATGCAGTTGGCTGAATTTAAACTCCGTACTGGCCAGATCAATAGTAATCGGCTGGGCATAACGTAACAACTCCCCATAAAGCAAAATTCGATCTCTCTCTTCTTCGGCCGAGGGTTTGAAAATCGTGTCGGCGGCAATCGAAAAAATAATGTCTCCTCCTTCCCATCCGCCGGCGGCGTCTTCACCGTAAGTGGTTAAACTGGAAACCGGCACCATACCGGCAAAATATCTATCCGCCAAGGTCTCACCGCCGGGGCTGAAAATCGGATGATAATAAATCGGCTCACCTTTTCTCGGTCCGGCTTTAAACTTCCAATGGGCAATTTTTTCCCAACAGTCAACATCGGCCAAGTAGGCATGATTGATCCGCAACCACCGTTCATTCTCATAATAGCCTACCTCTTCCCTGGCAAAGCTGAATAAAAACGTTTCGTAAAACAACGTTGGCGACTCGATGTTGGCCGCCCGGTAATAAAGCGCTTGCTGTAATATCTGGACCAATTCAGTCACCGGCCCAATCTTGCTCACATCATTTAGGACATTACCAAACATCTTACCAATCCCTTCAGCCGTCTCCCCTAGGGCAATCATCGTTAACAGTCTTGTATAGGGTTTTATTTGACTGTTAGGATCATTAGGATCATCCGGCCAAATTATTTGCTCAAATTTCCGCACGGATTCAAGCATTTCCTTAAAGGCATTGATTGACTTTCTCCCTAAAAGCACATTTACCAGGTGTCTGTCAATAACACCGTCAGGCACTACGGTTAAAATCAAGGCAGCCACCTCTTTATGGCTAAGTTTTTCTCCTCCTTGTTCAAACAATCCGGTCAGGTTCCGGTCGATCGGCGCCGGCTCGAAATGCTCGCCTAAAACATTGCTAGTCTCACCAATTTTTAACTTCTCTACATCAACTACCCGCCGGCCGAAATACTCATTTGGAAAATCACTATTGCCGCACCAGGCTTCCTGGGCATGTTTGGCAAAAACGAAATTTTCCCAAAGGTGGATGGCATGAGGGGCGATAATCTTCCGGGCGTCTCTTGTGGGAGTATCCTTACCAATCAAGAAAAGCCGAATATAATCATAAATTATTCCTTCGCTTATGCCCAAATTATCGTAAATATATTGTTGATAGGCTTCATGAACCTGTTTCATGTAAATTGCCCAGAGTTGGCCTTCGGGCCGCCGGAATAATTCTTCAGGGTTGGTTTCGATTTTATATTGCTGTTTTTTTTCATCCCATACCATCGGGTAATACTCATTTACCATCGCCATAGTTGGCCAAATCAAATCTGTGCTCAAATGTAGACCTATGCCAGCTAATATTTTTTGGTTGAAAAAAACTGAAAATGCGTCAATATATTTAAGCGCATCATGAGGATCTCCCTGATTAGCCCGTAGCCAATCCTCATATTCCTTTTTCCCAAATTCAGTCGTATGGGCCACCGCTTTCCAACTGTTCCACTGGATATAGGTTGGCAACTCCACCAGCATCGGCCGCTGGCTTTCCGGCCATACCATCAATCCATATTCTAAGTTTCTGATTCTTCGCTTGGTAATTTCCGGGGAGACTGGTTTACTGTGATCAGGCCAAACACCAACTTCACCACGCTTGCCGATTGCCGGCGCATAGTAACCCTTAACTACGACCTCTTTAAAACGATTAACCAAGGTTCTTTTGTGCTCCGGTAAACTGTTGATATTATTTGCCACCACGTCCCTGCCTTGATTTAAATAAAACTGCATCAGCCAAAAATCGGCTTGAGTAGGAATAAAGGCACTGTAGGCAAATTCCAAAGTTCTGGGTTCAATTTCTTTATTGGGAAATGCTGACGCTCCTTCAATTATTGGCCAAAGCGCCGGTCCCTTGGCATCTGATTCCCGCAGCGGATCGGGAACATCAAAGGCCACATTGGTTAATAAATGCAGCTTAACCCGTGCCTGCCAGACCCTGTATTCCAACTGGTTAAAGTCAATTTTGCCTTTATTATTATATAAAAACATTGGCTCAAACACTTCATTTCGCGTTGCAATTTTAAATTCTACCGAACCACCCTGCTTTACCCTAATAATTTCTTCCTGGCCAAGGCTTTCCCCTTTCTTCTTTAATTTTTCCGTATTGGCTTCGGTGACATCAAACGATGGCTCAATTTGATCATGGAGTTGTTGAAATACTGCCAAGTCTGCCGCTCTTTTTTGTGGGTCAACCGCATATTCAAAAATTACTTTGGCTTTATTATCTACAATTTGTTGGGTAAAAACTTCTTTTGAGCGGCAACTCAGCATATCTCCGGTAACGTCGTTTTCCAAAAGAGTTAACCCGGCGCGAACATTGTCCTGTAATACCCGCCAAACCTCGCGGACCAGGGCGTTACCGACCGTCCACTGCCGCAATTTTTCCGCTTCCGGCAAACCCTTGACCGGGCTCCACTCGTGATCAGCCCACAGCGCCACCCGGCTGATGATTTTAATCTGATCTTTTAGAAAACCAGGCGTCCGGGCATGCTTTACCGCCTCATCCAAGCTCTTCCGTTTAAAAAAGTGCCAGTTAACCATTTCTTCCGAGCCGGTGCCGAATTTATGGTTTTGGTCAACAGCTTTCCCCTTGTCTTCCACCCCGCCCTCGCTTTTAATTTCTTCGCGGATAAATTCCGTACTGGCAGATTCCCGGTCAAATGCTCCTTTGCCGGAAAAGCCTGTCTTTAATGCTTCTGTATACCAGATTTCCCGGGTGTGCCGCTCTTTACCTTTAACGTCTGCTCTGTCACCGGCTTCATCCCGCTTTCTGGTTATTTTAGTAGCGTCTCTAACTAAATCCAAATTCCCGTCAATGGAATCAAGGATTTTTTCCCGACTTAAGACCTCCAGCTGGCCCATTAATTCCCGATCCCTGCCAAACCGCCACTTGGCCTCGACTAATTCCAAGGCACCGGATAATAATTCCAACCCTCTTCTTTCGCCGTCATCGGTAACCTGGCTTAACTGCCTTCTCACTGTTTCTTGCTGGTCCGAGGCGCGGCGCAAATCACCGCTCCGCAAGTATCCGGAAAAATTATCAATCCCCGTTCTAATGTTGTTTCTTTGATCATCGCCTATTGTTTCGTCTGCTTTTAAAATTTTGGCAAACTCCCGGGAAATATCTGTCTTTTCATCCCAAAGCTGGTTTCTGACTCCAAACGCTTGTTTTTCAAATTTATCCAATTCTGCTGTTTTGTCTACGCTCGAGCCCAGTTCACTGACATTGGTCAACACCCGAACCATCCGCTTCATTTCCGGGCTTAAATTTTCGCTATATTTAAACCCTAACTCGCCACTGAATGGTTGTTGTTCCGGTAAAACTTCTGGCATTATTCTGTCTCTAAAAATTGGTATAAATCGTTTAGTTCATCAATGCTTAATAAACCATGTAGTATTTCTTCAATTAAATCATAATAACTTATCTCCAGGGCGGTAAACGCCGCCACAATAAATTTTGATGTTTCCGGGTCATCCTGATTGAGTGCCTGAATCGCTTGAAATTGCTGCAACGCTTTTTTCCGATCCAGTAAAAGCAGAGTTTTTTCCGCCAGTTTTTTTAAAAGAATTGACTGAACCAATTCCTCGATTTCCTCCCGCTGTTTTTGGTCGGGTTGAAACCAGTCGAAAAACCGGCTCATTGGGGTATCTTTGGTGGTGAAAAAATTATTGGCCGGCATTGACTTTCTTGACTATTGCCGCCACTTTAACCGCCCGGCGGCAATAACCTCCAACTCTTTGGTAAAATTTTTCTTTGGCAAACTCGATTTTTTCATGATTAATCCCCAGGGCCATAAACAGTGCCGCCCGGGCAAATCGGTTGATGAAATTTTCGTCTTT
>CAZTHI010000032.1:0-8846 GCA_964613135.1 uncultured Gammaproteobacteria bacterium | reverse complement strand
ATGGCGAAAATTAACTTTGAAGAGGTTTTGGCGGAAAAAAGAAAAGTTGTCTGGCAAGAAGTCCAAAAATATTTACAACGGCCAACTCTTGCCGGAAATTTAGCCATTCCCCAAAAGTATAAATCCGTTGAGGCTTTCCATTGGCAATTGATGAGCGAATATCCCCGCCGCTTGGGGAAATATTTGCGGCCGGCCCTGGTTTTGTTAACGGCCGAGGCGATGGGCGTACCTGAGAAAAAGGCGATCAGAACCGCGGCCGCCATGCAAACCTCCGAAGATTGGATTCTAATTCACGATGATTTTGAAGACGGGTCTTTGATGCGGCGAGGCAAACCCGCTCTTCACCATCTTTACGGCCCGGAATTGGCCGTTAATGCTAGTGATGGCCTGCAGGTGATCATGTGGAAAATGCTTTGGGATAATTGCCAAGTTTTGGGTGAAGAAAAGGCGGCCCGGATTGCCGAGGAGTTTTACCAAATGTTGACCCGGACCGTTTTGGGCCAAACCGTGGAGATTAAGTGGACTCAGGAAAACAACCGGAATTTGACGGACGAGGATGTCTTTTTTATCATGGACGGCAAAACCGTTTATTACAGCATCGCCGGACCAATGCGGTTGGGCGCAATTTTAGCTGGCGCCAGCCCGCAGCAATTGGCCACGATCTATGAATTCGCCCGGCCCTTGGGCCGTTGTTTTCAGATTGTTGATGATTTGCTTGATTTGACCTCCGATTTTCAAGGCCTGAAAAAACAGCAAGGCAACGATATTTATGAGGGTAAACGGACAATCATGTTGCTGCATCTTTTCCGAACCGCCAGGGGTAACGATAAAAAACGGCTAGTCAAGATCATGGCCAAAACCAGGGAAAACAAAACTGCCGCCGAGGTGAAACTGGTAATTAGGCTGATGGAAAAATACGACAGCCTGGACTACGGCCAAAAATTGGCCGCGGGATTGGCCGAGCAAGCGCTGGCTATTTTTGAGAAAAAATTGGGATTTTTTAAAAAAAGCGCCCGCCCGGCAGCAAATTCAAGCCGGTGTCGATTTTATCCTCCGAAGGAATTATTAAGTCTGCCCCGACTAATCATAAAGATGAAAGAGCTTTTATTGGCGGAACGAGGTGAGTATTTAAAAAATGGCGTGGTTGTTTTTGTTTTTAATTTTAAGGGAGAAGTTTTGGTGGTGGAGGAAAACACTCATAATGGCGATACCGGGAAAAGTTTAGGGCAAAGAGGGGTGATTTGTGAAACCGCTAGGTTTGGGGAAGATTGGTTTGCCACCGTCGATCGGGGTCTGGCCGAGGAACTGGGCATTGATGGCCAGCAACCGCGCTCCGGCAGTCTTTTTTTGGGACAAACCGCTTTTCTGCCGGGAGTTTTGGCCAGAGTGGCCGCGCTGGTTTGGACCGGCAAAGAGGGAGCCCTTTTAACGGCTAAAGGCGACGGCGAAGTGACGCCGATTGGCTGGTTTAACTTAGAAGCGCTGTATCAAATGGAGAATTTAAGGCCGGGGGTAAAAAATGTTTTGGATGCCTGTCGACAAAGAAAAACTCTGGAAATGTTCCGGGAAATAGCGATGGCTCATCATAATGGAAAAACTAATCTTGATTAAAGTCGGCGGGAGTTTGATAACGGATAAAACCAAACCTTTTACCGCCAGAGAAGCGGTTATCAAAAGATTGGGCAAGGAAATCAAAGCCGCCGCTGGGAAATTTCCCGGGAAAATAGTTCTTGGCCATGGCAGCGGCTCGTTTGGCCATACCATGGCGGCTAAATATCAAACTCAAAAAGGGATTATCAACAAACAGTCGCTTAAAGGTTTAGCTCTTACTGCCGATGCGGCCGTTCAAATAAACAGAATTGTGATTAAAAATTTTTTAAAAATCGGCTTGCCGGTTTTTTCGGTGAGCCCTGCCAGTTTCCTAACGGCCCAAAACCAAAAACCGGACCAAATTTTTCTGAAGCCCATTCTGGAGGTTTTAGCTAAAGGGTTGATGCCAGTGATTTATGGTGATGTAATTTTGGATCGCCGAAGAGGGTGTTGCATTTTTTCGGCTGAGACCACACTGAACATCTTGGCTTCCGGTTTGAAAAAAAGGTTTAAGATTTCAAGGATAATCTACGGCGGCGATACCGACGGCGTTTATGACAAGGACGGCCAAACGATTCCGGTTATTTCTGCAAAATCTTTTAGCCGTTTCCGGCAGGCCATCGGCGGTTCGGCGGCGACGGATGTCACTGGCGGCATGCTTCATAAGGTCGAAGAATCGTTGGTCTTGGCTCGCTGGGGCATTCCCTCTCTTATCATCAATGGCAAAAAACCCGGGAATTTAAAAAAAGCCATTTTGGGTCAGTCAGTAAAAGGAACTTGGATAAGATAGGCGAAGGATTTCTTTCCCCCTGGCGACTAAGAGGTTACAATGAAAAACATTGTTATTTTGGGCTCGACCGGTTCGGTGGGCCGGCAAACCTTAGAAGTCGTAGCCGCTCATCCGGAGGAATTTAAGGTTTTGGCGTTGGGTTGTCATTTCGAAATAGATGCTCTCCGCGCCCAAATCGCTCTTTTCCACCCTCAATTTGTGGCGGTGGCCCAGGCAACGGCCGGCCAGAAATTAGCCCGGCAATTGCGGGGAAAGAAAGTTAAAATTTTTTGGGGAGACGACGCCTTGGTCAAAATTGCCACCTTGCCGGAAGCGGCCATGGTCGTGGTAGCGGTGGCCGGGTCGGTCGGCATTCTGCCGACATTGGCGGCGATCAGGGCCAAAAAAGACATTGCCCTAGCGACCAAGGAAGTGATGGTGGTGGCCGGCGATTTGGTTAACGGCGAGGTGGCCAAAAATAAAGTTCGTTTAATTCCGGTTGATTCCGAACACTCGGCGATTTTTCAGTGTTTGCGCGGCGGTCGCCAAACGGAAGTCAATAAAATTTATCTGACCTGTTCCGGCGGCGCTTTTCGTGGCCGAAAGAAAAAAGATTTGGAGGGCGTTGGTCCGGCCGACGCCTTGCGCCATCCTAATTGGAAAATGGGCCCCAAAATCACGGTTGATTGCGCGACACTAATGAATAAAGGTTTGGAGCTGATCGAGGCGCAAAAACTGTTTGGCTTGGCGGTCGACCAGATCGAAATTGTCATTCACCCCCAAAGTATTGTTCATTCGATGGTGGAGTTTAGGGACGGCTCCATTATCGCCCAGCTGGGGCCGACTGACATGCGCTTTCCGATTCGTTACGCCCTGTCTTATCCCCAAAGGCTGAAAAATCATTTTGAATTCTTAAACCTTTATACCCTTAAACATTTAAACTTTTTGGAACCCGACCGGGAAACCTTTACCTGTCTTGGCCTGGCTCTCCAGGCCGCCAAAACCGGCGGCACTTTGCCGGTGGTTTTAAACGCGGCCGACGAAATCGCGGTGGCGTTATTTTTAAAAAAGAAAATCAAATTTTTGGAAATTCCGCAAATGGTTAAAAAAACGATGTTGCAACACACGGTTGTCGCTCAGCCGAATTTGGCGCAAATTTTTGCCGCGGACAAGTGGGCCAGACAAGAAGCGGGTAGAGGTTTTTTGATACAATAGGGAGGTGTTGCCATATCAGGGAAAACTTTTGAATTTTGTTCGCCAGCGGGTCGCTGATGAAGACGAGGCGAAAGAGATCTTGGAAGAAACCTTAGTGACGGCTTGGGAAGCGCGAGGAAGCTTTAGCGGCCGCTCCGCCTATTTTACCTGGCTTTGCGGCATCGCTCGGCATGAGATTGCCGATTTTTATCGCAAAAAGCGGCTCAAAAACTTGCTTTTTTCGCATCTGCCCTGGCTGGAGGATTTGGCCACCCAAGCTTTGGGTCCGGAGCAGGAACTGTTGAAAAAAGAATTGTTCGGCCAGGTTAAGGCCACCCTGGGAAATCTGGACCAAAAATATCGGCAGGTCTTGCGGTTAAAATATTATCAAGGACTAACCGTTTTGGAGATTGCCCAAAAATTACATGAAACCGTTAAAACCGTTGAATCAAGGCTTTTCCGGGCGCGCCAGGCCTTTGCCAAGACTTTTGCTGCTGACCGGTCTTAAAGAAGGTTGGTTATTTTTGACCAACACCTACGGCCTGTTTTTTCACCCCCGCCGGAGTCTTAAAAAAATTGTGAACGACCGGTCGCAATTAACGATTTTTGCTTCGTTACCTGTGGTCGGTCTGGTAACGCTGGCTTTATTTTTGGTTGTTATTTATCTGGTTGTGATAAAATTCGGCCCAAGATGATAAAACTGGATCCCAAAAACATTCCGCAACACATCGGCATCATTATGGACGGCAACCGGCGCTGGGCGTTTCGGCAAGGCCTCAGTGTAAACGACGGGCATGAGGCGGGGGTGCGCGCTTTGGTTAAAATTGTGGATCGCTGTCTGGAGCTGGGGGTCAAAACCCTGACGGTTTACACTTTGTCGACCGAAAATTGGCGCAAACGGACCAAAAAAGAAGTCAAGGGTATTTTTGATTTATTGGTCAGAATCGTCAAGGAAAAGAAGAAAGAATACGCCGAAAAAGGGGTTAAAATTGCCATTTTGGGTGATTTTCAGGCTTTTCCCCGTAAGGTGGTCCAGGCGGTTGAAGAAATTCTGCGCATTGTCAAAAAGCACGAGCGGATCAAGGTTAATTTGGCGTTAAACTACGGCGGCCGGGACGAGATTTTACGGGCGGTTAAAAAAATCATGAAAGATAAAGTGCCGCCGGAAAAAATCAACGAACAAACCTTCGGTAAATTTTTATACACCAACGGCGAGCACGACCCGGATTTAATTATCCGTACCGGCGGGGAAATTAGGCTGTCTAATTTTTTGCTTTGGCAAATGTCATACGCCGAGCTTTATTTTACCGAGACGTTATGGCCCGACTTTAGCCCCGCCAAACTGGATCAAGCGATTGCCGAGTACCAGAAGCGCCAACGGCGCTTCGGTAAGTGATTCAATTTTAAATTTAAAATCTAAAAACGACATTTAAAACTTAAAAAGTTATCGTTTCCCTTTAAGTGTTAGTAGGCTCGCTCCTAAAATATTGGTAATTTCTCTCAGCTCATTCAGACTCTCATTAAGTTCAATTGTCTTTATCATGTTAGTGTCTCTTAGTAACGCCAACCAGAATTTGCTTTCGTTTGCCGATTTTAAAGAATAATGAATAAAGTTGATGAAATCTTTTTTGGAAGAAGCGGATTGGGCCTCGATGTAATTAGCGCCGACACTCGTTCCACTTCTTAAAAGCTGCTCAATTATGATTTTGGTACAGGGATCATTCGGGAAAACTTTAAGAAGCTTTATTAATCTAAGAATCCAGTTGTAAATCCTGACCTTTATTTCTGTTTTTAGCCGATCTTTCTCGGGCATTAACTTTTAAAATTTAATTTTCACTTTTACCCTTTTCAATTTTCAATTTCAAATTATCTTAAGATATCGATGCCAAAAACAATCTGTAGGATCTCCACCAGCCAGTAGGCGACGAAAATAATAATGAAGCCAATGAGCGCTCCCGTCACTTTCCCTTGGCCGGACTTAACCGACTCCGGATTACCGCCGGAAGCCAACAGCTGAAACCCGCCGAAGATTATAAATAAAAAAAGCATTAGTCCCGAAAAAACGAAAATATAAGGCAAAAAAGCGGAAATGATATCTCCCAACTTCAAATTGATATTCCCAGGATTTATTTTACTAGGTAGTCCAGGGGCAGGGAAAACCTGATTGATTATTTGGTTAAAATCAATTTGAGCTAATAAATTTGGCTTCATTTTTTAAAACCCCGGTATTTTTAAAAGATCAACGCCTATTAAATGTAATAAAAATAAAGAGAAAATGATAAATAATAATCCCATGAGAGCCGAGGTAATCGTTTCCCCACCCTTTTTAATACCTTCCGGATTGCCCGAGGAGGTTAGCAGTTGAATGGCGCCGCCAATCATCAGCAAAAAGGCAATGCCGCCGCCAAGACCCATGGCCCGCGCCAAAACCCAAGCCACGAAATCAGTAGAGGCGGTGGGAATACAGCCGAGAGCGGTACAGACTTGGCCGGCGGGGCAAGAACTAAGTGAGGTGCAGGCGGCGTAGACCGGACTAACAACTAATAACAGATGACTGATAACTAATAACAAAGAGAGGCAACACTTCTTCATCATTTTTAGTTTAACACTGCCATGGAGTCAGTTCAAGCCGTGATATACTGGAAATCAGGATGAGAAAACTGATTTTAGGGTGTTTTTTAGTTTTGTTTTTGTTATCAGTTGTTAGTTATCAGTTGTTAGTTACGAGTTCTTTCGCCGCGACTTGCGACGTCGCCGACTGTTCTTCGCCCGACGATTGCCAAAATAAAATTGCGGAATGCCAGCAGCTTTTGTCCGCCTACAGCCCGGCCCAATCCAAAAATAAGGAGCAGCTGGCGGCTTTGGAAAAACAAGTGCGCAACACGGAAAATTTGATTAAAGCCGCCGAAGCCCAAATTAAAAAAGTGGAAAAAGACATTTTTGACCGCGAGGTTAAATTGGCGTATCAGCAGGAAGTTTTTAACGCCAAAGTCCGCAGTTTTTATATCCGCAGCCAACGGGCGTCCTTATTTTTGTTGTTGCTGGCGTCGGACAACGCCGCCAATTTGGCCCGGGAGCTTTCTTACCGGTTGGCCGCGACTCAGGAAGACAAAAGAATGATTGTCAGCATTACTCAAGATTTGGCCAAGTTGAAGACCGATAAGGAAAAACTGGATGCCAATAAAATTTGGCTGGCCAAGATTAAGCAGGCTGTGGGCGGCCAGGCGGCTTTATTACGCAAAGAGGTCGAGAAAGTGGATAGTTTTCTGGGCACCATTTCTGGCAAGATTGCCAGTTTAACCGCCAAGCAGCAGGCTTTATTGACGGCTCGAGCTGGCACCTTTACTACTAGTGTTGGTGAGGTGCCGGTAAGCAGTATCCCTTGTTCCGGACCGCCAGGGACACCGACTTTTTGTGATCCCGGTAGTGGGGTTTGGTTCGCCAGCTTTTCTTTTGGTGCCTGGACTCATCGTAAGGGCTTGAGTCAATATGGTGCCAGGGGCCGAGCCGAAGCAGGTCAAAATTTTGAGCAAATTTTACAGGCTTATTACGGTCGGGGGACGGTAGATAAAGATACTGGCGGAACGATTGCTGTTTTTGGCTTTGGCAATCTAGATTTTGAAAATTATTATCTTTCTGGTATTGCCGAAATGCCATCTTCTTGGAATAAAGAAGCGCTGAAAGCTCAGGCGGTGGCCGCCCGTTCTTATGCCTATCGTTATAAACTTGAAGGCCGAGCTATTTGTACCACACAGGCTTGTCAGGTTTTTTCCAAAGCGAAAGCCGACAATCCGCCGGCAGAATGGCGTCAGGCCGTTCAGGAAACAAAAGGTAAGGTTGTCGAGGGAGTAACTGCTTTTTATTCTTCAACCGCGGGCGGCTATTTAACTACCTCTGGTTGGGATACGACTGATGGTCAGGGTGGTCCTGGTTTTGCGACCCGTGCCTGGGAGAGTAAGGCGGGTTCACCTTGGTTTTACAGTAGTTGGTTTAGTCAAAATTATACCTCTGGTTCTGCTAAATGTGGACGGTCTCACCCCTGGCTAAACCAAGAAGAGATAGCGGATATTTTAAATGCCTGGTTAGTTTTAAATAAAAATGGCAGTGATGAGCGGATTTTGCCGGTAACGATTAACCAATGCCCAATCGGTGGTGTTTCCGGCAATCCTTATTCTCTAAACGAGCTACGAGAAAAAACCAATAGCTTGGGTGGCGCTTTTACCAGCGTCAACTCGATTTCTGTCACCTACAGCAGCAGCGGTGAAACTAGCTCTTTGAACTTCGAGACTAATAAAGGTGGGATTGCAATTTCTGGCAGTGAATTTAAACAGGCGTTTAATTTGCGGGCGCCGGGTTATATCAGCATTCGCAGCCCATTGTTCAATATTGAGACCAAGTGATATAATATTTCAAAGTTCAAATCTCAAAACTCAAATGTCAAATCAAATCCAAAACCCCAACGACTAAAAAATTTTGAATTTTGATTTTTGAGCTTGAATTGGCATTTGGATTTTAGAATTAGGATTTATAAATTGGAGCGAAGCGATTATGCCGGATATCTTTATCAATCCGCCTAAAAAGAGCCCAACCGAGAAGAAAAAGGTGAAATCGGCCAAGCCCGCCCTGCGGCCGTCTTCTTCCCACTTTTTTTCGGCGTTTATTGCCCATCCCGCCCGTATTAGATTTGACACGCAAGACGAACAGGAAAAGATTATCCTGCTCTTGCGCAGTCATTTAATTACCAATGTCCCCTGGATTATCATTGCCGTGGTCATGATCGGAGCCTCGTTTTTAATTTTAAAGTTTATGGATTTAAGTTTTATCCCCGGTAATTTTATTTTAATTTCTTTCTTGAGCTGGTATCTGCTGACTTTCGCTTTTGCTTTTAGCCAGTTTTTACGATGGTTTTTCGGCGTCTTTATTATCACCGACGAGCGGGTGATTGATATCGATTTTCCCAATTTACTTTACCGCAGCATTGCCCAAACGAAGATTGATAAAATTCAAAATGTCAGTATTAAGACCGGCGGTTATATCCGCTCCCTTTTTGACTACGGCAATGTTTTGGTCCAGTCGGCCGAGGCGGTACCGCAAATTATTTTTGAAGCGGTGCCCAACCCGGAAAGGGTAGCCGAAGTTTTGGGCCAGATGATGAATGAAGAAGAGCAGGAAGCGATCGACGGGAGGGTCAGGTGACACCATTTGACCGCTTTTTACAAATGCTGGCGACGCTTGCTCCCGAGCTGACCATTTGGCTACTGGTTAAACTTTTGTTTTTGGTTGGTTTGGTTAT
>CAZTHI010000031.1:2854-9459 GCA_964613135.1 uncultured Gammaproteobacteria bacterium | reverse complement strand
GTTGATTTTGAAATCTATTTTGCGTTAAATTTAAGGCTAAAGAAGAAACCAGCAGAACAAAAATAAAGATGATTTTAGATTTCATCAACCCAGTATAGCATAAAAAATTGGTCTCTTGACTTCGGGTTTTGTTTGGGTAAAATGAACTCATGGGACTTTACGAGAAGATCTCTGTTTTGGGGTCGAGCGCCCAATACGATACCTGTGGTCCCAAAGATTTTGGCCAAACCACCGTGATCCCCGGGGTTTACCACGCCAAGTTCGGCAGCCACGTTTGCCGGCTTTTTAAAGTCCTGCAAACCAACACCTGCCGGCATCATTGCCGCTACTGCGCTTTCCGGCAGGAACGGGACTGCCCCCGCGCCAACGCCAGCCCGGAGGAAATGGCCGCGGCTTTTCAATCGGCTTATTCCCGTCGCTTGGTGGAGGGCTTATTCTTGTCGTCAGGGATCGCCGGCACGCCTGACGCCACGATGACAAAAATGTTGGACACGGTTGCCATCTTGAGAAATAAATATCGCTATGGCGGCTATGTGCATTTAAAAGTGATGCCCGGCAGTTCCTCAAGCTGTATCGCCGAAGCCGCCAAACTGGCCAACCGCATTTCGCTGAATATCGAATCGCCGACCGAAGCTGGCCTGGCCGCGCTTTCTCCCGACAAAGATTTAAAATCAGGATTTTTCTACACCTTAAGTTTGATTAAAAAAGAATTAGCCAGATTCCGTTGGGCGGGCCGTCGGGTTCCCAGCGTCACCACGCAATTTGTGGTGGGGGCGGCCGATGAAAAAGACGCCGAGATTATTAAGATGACCCATTTTTTATATAAAAATTTTGCGTTGAAACGGGTTTTTTATTCCGCTTTCCGGCCGGTGCCGCAAACACCCTTGGCGGACAAACCAGCCGTTTCATTGACCCGCGAGCACCGCTTATACCAAACCGATTTCTTAATGCGGTTTTACCGCTTTTTACCCTGGGAAATTCCCTTAGATGAAAACGGTTTTTTGCCGGAAACAGGCGATCCTAAATTGCTTTGGGCCCAAAGCAATCCACATCTTTTCCCGGTTAATCTTAATTTGGCCGGCTATTGGCAACTTTTACGGATTCCCGGTATCGGGCCAACCGCCGCTCAAAAAATCATTAAACTTAGGCAACAAAATAGAATTAATTCTTTTTCCCAGCTGGAACATTGCCGGTTACAGATCAAAAAACTTGCCCCTTTTGTTTATTTTTCCTGAAAAATTTGGGCTTCAAAAACAAAAAGATTAGTGGCCGGATCTTTATAGGCCTCATGGGGAAGACCAGCTTTTTGCCAACAAAGTTGAGACAGGAATTCTTCTAGATTCCAGCCGGTTTCCGTGGCCACCTGGGGTAAAAAAGTACCGGAGTGGCCGTTTTTTTCCACGACCACCCCGTGAATGCCTAATTTAATTTTTTCCCAGTCGTTGACTTTCCTTTTAGGCGTCATCACCGAAATCTCCAGGGAGATATCTTTCAGTTCTCCTATATTGACTGGTGAGAACCGAAAATCTTGAGTCGCGGCGGCAATGGCCATATTTTGAATGACTTGATAAAGCGGCTCTTTGGGTTCAAATTGGCCGATACAACCTCGCAGCTCGCCTTGAGCTTGCCGAAGAGTGACAAAAGCTCCTAATGGTTTTTGCAGATCCGGATTAGTTGGGCGGTAGGTAGGAATTTTACCACTCACTAGATATTCAGCCAAAGTTTGGCGGGCGATTGAAAGGGCTTCTTTTTGAGCTGACTGGTTAAGCATATCCGATAATACTAGTATAACCGACAACTTGCGCTTTTTCTCCGGTGATATCCCCAGAATTTTGGTACTTTATCTTTTGGAAGTTCTTAATCTTTAAAATTTCCGCCACTCTTAAGCTGATTTTAATCGCTTCGTACCCGCAGGCGCCAGTACTGGGATTTTTTGCAAAAACATTTTTTTGGCCGCTCAAAATGGCGCCGATTGTTTTTTGGTCAATTTCACTGGCAACGGCCCAGGGGAGATAATGAGAAAGATCACTGCTAACCACCAAAAGAGTTTTATCATTCAAGGCCCGGCTAATTTTTTCGGCCAGATCTTCCGCCACTTTCTCAGTCGGCTGACTAATCAAAACGGGTATAATTTTAAAATCTTTTAAGACTTTTTGTAGAAAAATTAACTCTAATTCAAGCGAGTGTTCCTGGAGGTGCGGCGAAGGATCGTCGAGAATATTTTTACCCAAGAAATTTTTAGCTAATTTTTCGTCAACGACCACTTTTCCCAGCGGCGTTTCCCAGACGCCTTGGCCAAAAATAGCGGCGTGTTGGAAAAACGTTTGATGGCTGGCGCCCAGAAGCATAATTTTGCTATAGCCCAGGTTCTCAATTTGTTTAAACCCCCAAGCGGCCACTTTACCAGAATAAACTATGCCCGCGTGAGGAACGATGAGAATTTTAGGCCTGCCACGCGAAGAGATTTTCTTAGTTTGATCGAATAAACTGGCCAACTGGGCGTCTAATTCTTCCCGCTGAGCGGGATAGAACTGCCCCGCGACTGCGGACTGGCGGATAATCATCTTTTTGCTCATGTAAAATTTAAATTCGGCTGGCGGTCGACAGTGTCGATATTTTTGACAAAATCATTTCTTTGGGCCTGATACCAGGCGCAAACACCGACAATGGCGGCATTATCGGTTAATAGTTTTTTATCATCGGGCACAAAAACTTTGACCCCAAATTTTTTGGCCAATTTCCTGACTTCTTTTCTGATGGTGAGATTGGCAATCACCCCGCCGCCCAAAACAATTTGTCTTGGCCGATAAAGCACAATGGCTTTTTTAAGCTTGCCGGTTAAGGCTTTGGCCACCGTACTTTCAAAAGAAGCGGCAAAATCCAAGACAAACTTTTTGGTTAGCTTGCCCGCCGGTAGGCGGGTTTTCTGGATTTTATAAAGGCAGGCGGTTTTTAGGCCGGAAAAGCTAAAGTTAAGATCTTTGGAGCCGATCATCGGGACCGGCAAGACGTATTTTGGCTCGCCACACCGGGCAAGCTGAGAAATAAGCGGGCCGCCGGGATAGCCCAAGTCCAGCATTTTCGCGACTTTATCAAAAGCTTCGCCGGCGGCATCATCAACGGTTTCGCCCAAAAGTTGATATTGACCGAAATTTTTCATCAGGACCAGTTGGGTGTGGCCGCCGGAGACCAACAGACCCGTGATCGGGAACTGCGGCGGGATTTTACTAAAAGGGCCTTTCCCGGCGGCATTTTTGGCGAAAGCGGAAAGCAAATGCGCCTCCATGTGATTGACGGCGATTAGTGGTAAGTGCCATTCGGCGGCCAACTCTTTGACCTTGGCCAGGCCCACTTCCAGGGCGGGCGCCAGCCCTGGACCGACGGTGACGGCCAAAGCGTCCAGGCCGGTAAATTTTTTTCTGGCGCGGGCCAGGGCTTCGTCAATCACCGGGCCGATTAATTGTTCGTGCGCCTGGCGGGCCAAATTGGGAACCACGCCGCCGTATTTTTGATGAATGGCCACTTGGGAAGAAATAATATTGGCCAAAACCCGGTCATCCGCAGTGACAGCCGCCGAAGTTTCGTCGCAGGAGGTATCAATCGCCAAAATCAGAAAATTTTTCTTCATCTTGTGATATTATACAACCAGAAATGGACGATTGCGTTTTTTGCAAAATCGTTAAAGGGGAAATCTCCGCTTACAAAATCTACGAGGATGCCGATTTTCTGGCCTTTTTGGATATCGAGCCTTGGGTGGAGGGCCATACTTTGGTCATTCCCAAAAAACATTTTCGCTGGGTTTGGGACCTGCCAGCGGATGAAGTAGGCAAGTATTTTGCCGTGGCTGCCCAAATCGCCAATCATTTTAAAAAAGTTTTGGGAACAGAGTTTGTGATGAGCTTTATCTACGGCTATAATGTCCCCCACGCTCATATCCAACTCTTCCCTGATGCCCGCGGCAAGGTGGCCGTTTATCCCAAAGAGGGGAAGCAAAAACTAGACCCAAAAAAGGCCGAAGATTTGGTTGCCAAACTTAAATTTTAAATTTGATATTTAATCTTTCGGCGGGTGGGGGAAAGAGCTTCGATGGTAATCCAGATAACGGTGGCTTTGGAAGGCGAAATCCTTTCCAAAATTGGGCGGACTTTTTGCAGCCACTCGATCGCCAAAATATTGCCGGGTTGCAGCATCTTTGTCAAGCCCAGGGCCGCCAGCTCCTCGCCGTTTGCCATCCGCCAGGTATCAAGATGATAAAGCATGCCGGCGCCGAAAGGATATTCCTTGATTAAAACAAAAGTAGGCGAGTTAATGTTGGCGATGATGTCCAAGCCCTCGGCCAGGCCTTTAACGAACCGGGTTTTGCCCGCTCCCAGCTCGCCTTGCAGGGCAAAGATTAGAGATTGGGAGACCAGGAGATGGCGATATTGCGACAGAATTTTGATTGCAATATTTTTGGTTTCCTGTTCGGAATTAGAAACAAAATTTTGGCCGGGAAGGTCGGGGATGGTAATTTCTCCCTGACGCAAAATGACCGGTTCGTTGAGAGTCGTATCAACGACGGTTGAGGGTGGTTGCAATGGCAGCCGGCCGGCGTCCAGAAAAAGACTAATTAAGCCGAGCCGTTTGACGGTGGTGTATTTTTGCAATTCTGCCAACGAATAAGGCGGTTTTTTACCGGAGGTATTGGCGGAGGTGGCGGTGATCGGCTGGCCAAACCGCCGGATCAGTTTGCGGACGAGCGGCTGGTTGGGGATTCTTATGCCTAGGGTATGGCCGACTGATTCCAGAGCCGGCACTACTTTGCCCAAACTTGCGGAAACGACCGTTAACGGTCCGGGCAAAAATTTTTGGTAAAGATTGGTGGCGGTGGCGTTGATGATCACGTAGCGAGATGCCATAGCCCGATTGGTGACGGCGACGGAAATCGGTTTACCGCGGCGGTCGCCCTTGTAGACCAGTAATTTTGCGGCTGCCCTGGAATTAGTGGCGGCGGCGGCAAGGCCGTAGCAGGTTTCGGTGGGATAAATAACCAACCCGCCGGCCTTCAAAACCATGATGGCTTTACTGATGACTTTTGCTTCAGTTTCTTTTTTAAGGTTAAGAACTTCCACTGAGGATATTATATAATGAGACTCGATGTGGAGTGAGAGACTAAAAAGAATTCTCTTGATGGTGGCGGCCGGTGTTCTTCTCGTGCTGGCCGGTAAGATTTTTGCCGATTGGCAGGCGACTAAAACCGTTAAAGGTGAGTCTATAGCATTGCCGACCCAATTGGTAGTTGATAAACTGGAAGAAGTGGGCGCCGGCGTTTTGGGCAAAGCAGCTGAGGTTTTGCCGGGCCGCCCCCAACTACCGGTGACCTCAACAGTTCAAACCGAGACGACCAAGGTCATCGAAACCCAAACCAAAGAGATGATCGAAATTATCAAACAATTGCCCCAAAGCCAGCTCGACCAGATTAAAAAACAGATTTTTAAAGATTTCTGTGAACAAGTTTTGAAAGAATAATATGGAGGATTTAAAAGAACGCGTCGCTGCCATTAAACAAAAGCTTGATTTTGAAAAGCTTCGCCAAGAAGCTCGGGAAATTGAAGCTTTGTCCGCTCATCCTGAGTTTTGGCAGGATCAACAGGGGGCAGCGGAAAAAATGAAAAAATTGGCCTTAATCAACAAACAGATAGCGGAAATAGAAGAGCTGGAGATAAGTTTAGACGAAAAAAAAGTAGCCAAGCTGGAGTTGCAAACGTTTTTAAGCGGGGAGCAAGACCAGCTGGCGGCGATTTTTTCGATTCACGCCGGCCAAGGCGGGGTGGAGGCGATGGACTGGGCGGCGATGCTGAAAAGAATGTATTTGCGCTTCTTGGAAAAGCGCGGTTGGGGCTATCAGGTGGTGGATGAAACGCTCGGCGACGAAGCGGGGATTAAGAGCATCACCATGATTATCGACGGCTTTTATGCCTATGGCTGGCTAAAAAGAGAGGCGGGCACTCACCGGCTGGTCCGCCAGTCGCCCTTTAACGCCGACAAGTTAAGGCAAACGTCGTTCGCCCTGGTGGAGGTTTTGCCTAAAATAGAAAACACCGGCGGCATCAGCCTCAACGAAAATGATTTGGAAATTCAGTTCTACCACGCCTCCTCGCATGGCGGTCAGAATGTCCAAAAGGTTTCCACGGCGGTGAGAATTAAGCACAAACCCACGGGGATTACTGTCTCTTCACAATCGCAAAGATACCAGGCACAAAATCGGAAAATCGCTTTGGAAATTCTCCAGGCCAAACTTTGGGGCCTTCGCCAGGCTCAGGCTAAACTAGAGGAGCAGAGATTAAAGGGCGGGCGCACTCAGGCTGCCTGGGGGACCCAGATTCGCTCCTATGTTTTACACCCTTATAAAATGGTCAAAGATTTACGCACCGGCTACGAAACCGGCGACACTCAGGCGGTTTTGGACGGCGGGCTGGAAGGATTCATTGAAGCGGAACTTCGAAGTGTGGTATAGTTACTTGAATGGGGGTGACAATGGAAACAGAAAATTTAGTTTCACCAATACCGAATCAATCTCAATTTAAGGGGGCTCTGGTTCCTGCCTTAGCCATTTTGTTAATTAT
>CAZTHI010000031.1:0-2754 GCA_964613135.1 uncultured Gammaproteobacteria bacterium | reverse complement strand
GAAACCACTGCCCTGGAGAACATCAGTTTTAAAATTGACTCGGGGGAGTTTGTTTTTATTGTCGGCCGTTCCGGATCCGGAAAAACCACCTTGATTAAACTCATTTTAAAAGATTATTTGCCGACGGCCGGAGCCGTGATGGTTGATGGTATCAACCTCAACGACATTCCTAAAAAGAAGATTCCGGATTATCGCCGCCGTATCGGGGTCGTTTTTCAGGACTTTAAATTACTGCCCGACCAAACCGTTTTTGAAAATGTTGCTTTAGCATTAAGGATTTTGGGCAAAAAAGAAGTGGAGATTGTCGGCGAGGTGAACGAAATTTTAAAGATGGTGGGCTTGGAGGCAAAAGGTGATTTTTTCCCGGCGCAGCTCTCGGCAGGCGAATTGCAACGGACGTGCTTGGCTAGAGCGGTGGTGGGTCAGCCGGAGGTGGTTTTGGCCGATGAGCCGACCGGTAATTTAGATTTGAAAACCGCCCGGCAAATTGTGGATTTGCTGGAAAAGATTAACGAAACTGGCAAAACGGTAGTGATGACGACTCATAATCTGGACATTGTTAAACGCATGAAGAAAAGAGTGATTGAACTGGAGGAAGGGAAGCTAGTCTCAAATGAAAAAGCATCTTAAAACCGCCTGGGTTCACATTCGGCGAGCGCCTTACCAAGCTCTGGCGGCGATTTTGGTGATGGTTTTGGCCAATTTTGCGGCCACTACTTTTATTTTGGCCACTTTTGCTTCCCAAACGGCCTTGCGCTGGTTTGAAACCCGGCCCCAGGTAACTGCCTTCTTTAAAGACGACGCGACCACCGCCCAAATTGATGCCCTGCGGGCCAAATTGGCCCAAACCGGCAAAGTTAAGGAAACTCGGTTTATCTCCAAAGATCAGGCGCTGACTCTTTACCGGGAGCAAAACAAAAACGATCCTTTGCTTTTGGAAATGGTGACGGCCAATATTTTACCGGCGTCGCTGGAAGTTTCCGCTCATGACTTAACCAATTTGGCGGAGATTGCCCAGGTCTTAAAAAACGAACCGGGCGTGGAAGAAGTTGTTTTTCAGGAAGACGTGGTTAAGGCTCTGCATAATTGGGTCAACAATCTCAGGAAAATTGGCGTCGGCTTGATTTGCGTTTTGGGACTAATTTCTTTACTGATTATTTTGGTGATTATCGGCATGAAAATTGCTTTACGAAAGGGGGAAGTAGAAATTATCCAGTTAATTGGTGGGGCTGCCTGGTATATCCGGGCGCCGTTTATTTTTGAGGGCATTTTTTACGGGGTTATCGGCGCTATTTTGGGTTGGGGGGCCGGCTATTTGCTATTGCTTTATCTGACACCCTTTTTGGTTGATTTTCTGGCCGGCATTCCCGTCTTGCCGATTCCGGTTTTGCTGATGTTGGAAATACTGGGCGTGGAGATCTTGGCCGGAGCGATGATTGGCATTTTAGGATCGCTTCTGGCGGTTAAAAAATATCTTAGATGAGCGGCTTTTTTAAGAGGGCAATCTTTCTAATTCCCCTTCTCTTTTTTGTTTTTTCTTCTTTTGCTTTGGCCGTGACGGAAGACGAATGCCGGCAAAGACAACAAAAAGACATTGATGACGGCATTGCCTGTTGGCAACAACTTCTGAATGAGGTTGGTCAAAAAAAAGCCACCCTGCAATCGGAGATTGTTAAATTTAACACCTCGATTTCCTTAACCTTGGCGAAAATTGACCAGACCGCCAAGCAGATAAAAACCCTGGAAACGGAAATTGTCGGCTTAACCACCCAAATTACCAAGCTGGACGTTTCTTTAAATCAACTGTCGCAGATTTTAATCAAAAGAATCGCCGCCACTTATAAAAAGGGCAAAGTTGAGCCCCTCTCTCTGCTTTTTTCTTCGGTAGATTTTTCCGAATTTGTTTCTCGTTATAAATATTTGCGGGTGATGCAAATTCATGACCGCCAATTGATGGTACAAACGGAAAACGTGCGGACTAATTTTGAAGATCAAAAAACCCTAAAAGAGCAAAAGCAGGACGAACTGCAAGTTGCCAAAAGGAAATCGGAATCCCAAAAGGCGCTTCTGGCTCAGCAAAAAGCCGCTAAAGAAAACCTGCTCCAGGTGACCCAAAACGATGAGGCTAAATATCAACAACTTTTAGCTCAGGCCAAGGCCCAGTCGGCCGCCTTCCGGAAGTTTGTTGCCGATCAGGGTGGGGCCAGTATTCTTAACAACCAAACAAAATGCGATGCTTGGGGCTGCTACTATAATCAGCGAGACAGCCAATGGGGCAATATGCTCATTGGCTTATCGAATAGCCGGATGGCCGATGAAGGTTGTTTGGTTTCTTCGGTGGCGATGGTGGCCAAACATTATGGCAAAAACATTACCCCGGCTGACATTGCCTCGTCGCCGGCCGCTTTTTCCGCCAGCACCGCCTTGATGCGTAAAGACTGGAGTGATAAAAGTATCACCGTTTCCCGCAAGGGTTTTTCCCCTTCCACCGATAAAATCGACAGCGAAATTAACGCCGGTCGGCCGGTGATTGTCGGCCTCTATGGCAGCTATAGTTACCCGGAGCATTTCATTGTTATCAAAAGCAAGAATGCCGGGGCCTATATTATGAACGATCCCTTTTTGGAAAATGGCGCCGATAAACCCCTGACTGATAAATATAATTTTTCCAATATCGTCAGGGTTGATGTGGTAACTATTAACTAGTTTAATGGATTAAACTAATGTCTACCCGACAAAAAGTTTTATTTTGTT
>CAZTHI010000030.1:0-9841 GCA_964613135.1 uncultured Gammaproteobacteria bacterium | reverse complement strand
TTAATATATTTCATGTCAAAATTAATAGGCTGATTAAAATCCAACTGAACCGTAGTCAGTTGCCATTCTCTGCCGAGGGCATCGTCGACCATGATGTCTATTTTGGGACCGTAAAATGCCGCCTCTCCCTCTTCGATAAAATTACTCATCCCGCTTTTTTTAATCGCCGCAGCTAGGGCGGCTTCAGCTTTATCCCACGATGCCGAATCGCCTAGATATTTTTCCGGATGTTTTTTATCACGCGTGGATACTCGTGCTTTTATGTGAGAAAAATTAAAAGTACTAAAGATATGTGTAGCTAATTCTAATATCTTCTCTATTTCGTCTGGAATCTGTTTTTCTCTCACAAAGGTATGGGTATCGTCTTGAGTTAAAGAACGAACGCGCAGTAATCCATTAAGCTCCCCTGCTTTTTCGTAGCGGTACACGGTAGCATTTTCGGCGATTCTTAATGGTAATTCTTTATAACTTCTGATTCTTTCCAGATAAATCTGAAAATGATGCGGACAATTCATGGGCTTGACCACATATTCTTCCTTATCTATTTTCATAGGGCTAAACATTGCTTCGTATTTTTGCCAGTGTTTTGATTTTTTGTAAAGATCACTTTTAGCGATATGGGGAGTCCAGACAAATTTGTACCCGCGTTTTTCTTTCTCGCAAACTATCCATTGCTCCAAGGCACGTCGTAAAAGTAGCCCCTTAGGCATGTAGATTGGAAGGCCAGGGCCGACGTCTTGGCTAATTAAAAACAATTCCTGCTCCTGACCAATTTTTTTGTGATCACGTTTTTTCGCTTCTTCTACAAGATTGAGGCAGGCCTCCAGCTCTTTTTGGGTCGGAAAAGCCGTGCCGTAGATGCGGGTGAGCATTTTGTTTTTTTCGCTACCGTGCCAGTAAGCGCCGGCGATCGATAACAGCTTGAAGGCGCCGATTTTACCGGTTGAGGCGGCGTGCGGGCCGCTGCAGACATCCAGGTCTGCCTCCCCCATCTTATAGGTTGATATTTTTTCGCCTCTTTTTTCAATCAGATCCACCCATTCCAGTTTATAAGGGTTGTCGGCAAAGAGTTTTTTAGCCTCTTTAGGGGAGATATATTTTTGTGCTAAGGGCAGATCAGCGTCAATTAAGCGTTGCATTTCCTTTTCGATTTTGGGGAAATCCGCTCCGCTTACCTTCTCCGCCAGATCAAAGTCATGATAGAAACCGTCGGCCGTGGCCGGGCCCATGGCTTTTTTTAGCTGGGGATAGAGATTTTGCATGGCCGTGTGCAAAACATGCTCGGCCGTGTGGCGCAAGGCCCAGAGCTCCCGCTCTTTGGGTGTCATTTTCTCGATTTTTTCGTCCAATATTTTAGACATATATTTAAAAACAAAAAACCCGCTCAGGTAGCTCCAAGGTTCCAGCTAGCCAGCGGGTTCTCAATTTCATCTTTCGCGATTAACGCCTGGGCTCTAAGGTTGGTGAGTCCTTATACTGCCGCCCAAGATTTACTTAAACTCATTATAAAGAATCTGGACTTCTTGTCAAGTAGCTACTCTACACCTTATAAAATATCTTAATACAGGCATCTAAATCCTCGATTAAGTCCATCTTAAGTGCTTTTGCGGGCGTGACCCAAGCATGATTCTTGTGCTCACCTCTCTTGTCATGGCAATGGCAATCGGCTCTGCTCCATTACGCTTTCCGGCGGGTACACCCCACTTGCCACCCTGCGGTTTAGAATCTTGTCTTTGAAGCAAAAGTATTTTTCCGTTGTGTTCGCAGAAGCAACTTACAACATCAAATTTGGAGGTAAACGCCCTTGGTCTAGTTCGGAATAACACACGAGATTCGGCATCAATAATAAGGGTGGACGGGACAGGATTCGAACCTGTGGCCTTCACAATGTCAATGTGACGCTCTAACCAGCTGAGCTACTCGTCCCAGGCTCTATTTTATGATATTTTTATCAGTTTTTCAAGCAAAGATTCGCCAATTAAAATGATTTTTCTCTGAATTGCAACGTCGGTATATCTTACTAGGCAAACGCCTTTATAGGTTTTATAGCTTTTGTTGCCCTTAGTTCTTTTATCGAGACATGTTTTGTAAAATTGGGAAACGGGAATTTTTAATAATTTTGACCAGTAGTTTTCAAGGTCCTTGGGTTTTTGATCATATCGGCCAAAGATTGTGTTTTTAAACCTTGATTCGTCCAATTTGTATAAGCCCCTTAATAAACAGACAAAGGCCTTGGCGATTTTCGGATTAGAGCTTCCGAGCTCCACCGCTCCCTCTCTTTTTGTCCCCTCTCCTAAATAAAGGGCCGATAAAATTAATTTAAGGACATGGCTGTTTAATTCTATCTTTTCGATGAATAATTTGGCTTTTTCACTGATTTTTCTTATCCTTTTCTTTTTTTCTTTTCTGTTGACCTCAGCTGCCATTACCCTTGCTTTTTGCAAATTTCTAAACAAAAGTCTTTTTATCCTTTCTTTTTGTGATTTTGTGAGCTCAATATTGGCCACCCATGCGCTTAGGGTTGATTTCGTAATTTAATAGCCTGCTCTTTTTTAGATAAAATAGCTGAAGTTATCATAGGACCAGAGAGTAATTCGACTATAATAATATTAGTCTATGTGCCGTGGGTTGTCAATGATGGGAAAAACTACTTGTTGACAGAAATTACGTTAAGAATACTATTGAAAATATATGCTCACCCAAAAAGACCTTGATGAAATTAAGCGAGTTATTGCTGATAGTGTAGAAAGGAATCCCTTATCCGGCTTGGGTGGAGACGTAGCGGTCTTGAGACAGCAAATATTTACTCCCCGACTTGCGGACCTGGCCCCAATAATAGTTGTGTTTCTTGGCCTTTTGATTGAAAGCCGCCAGCCAGGTGGACGAATTTTCGATTTGCTTTTTGAAAAGGAGAATTGTTTGCCGGAGTTTTTCGAAAAACGACAGATGATAAATGCCGGGATCAACCGGGGCTTGATCGACGGCTATTTCGACTTCTTCCGCCAAAGTTTCGGTGGCGGCCGCTAATTTTTTCAGCTCTTCCAAGATACCCCTGATTTGCAGCTGAGTGTCCTGTTCGCTTTGTTTAAAAAGGACTTTTTCCTGCTGTTGCACCTGGTTGAATTCTCTTTGCAGAGGCTCGACGTTCTCTTTTTCCCAGGCGTTTTGCTCGACCTCAGACCATTCACCAGGCTGTAAAGTTTGATTTTGGGGCCGGCTGTTAATTTTTTTGCCGGTTAATTGGTCGATGGCTTCTTCGGCCACACCGCCGACCACATCATGGGCGACGGAATCAACCACGCCACTGCCTAAATCCCTTAAAGCCTCCAGAAAACTATCGTCGGCAAAGGTTCTCTGCTTATTTTTTAAAGCGGCGGCCGTCTTTCTGTTCATGGGTCTACATCATACTATAGCTTACTTAGGTTGTCAATTACTTGGCGCTTCCGGAGCAGCTGGCGAATATAGGCACGCTGGCCCGGATCGGTAAAGGCCTGGCGTGATTTTTCATCGGGCACGGCGGCGATCATTTTGTCCACTTCCGCCTCGGGGACGGCTATTTTTTCGCTGTCGGCAATGGCGCCCAAAATGAACTCCAATTTCAGGGATTTTTCTGCCTCCTGGTGGTATTCGGCCTTGAGTTGATCTTTAGTTTTATTGGAGGAGGCCAAATATTGCTCGACGGTGATGCCCAGCTGGTTGGTTTGATCAAGCAACCGGGAAAGCATCCGGTCCACTTCATCCTGGATTAAGATTTCCGGCACTTGGATCTTAACCGTGGCCACCAGCGTCTGAAAGATTTTTTCCAAATGCTGGTTGTCGTCTTTCGGGGCGGCGGCCTTGTCCTTGCCCGGCACCCAAATTTTTTCGGCGGCAAAGTTCTTGCTGACCGCCTCCTTGTAATCGTTAAGATCAATATGGGGAAGCTCACAGGTAGTGGCTTTGATTTGCCAATCTTTGGCTTCTTCCAGAGAAACAATGGTCACCCGGGGGTTAATAATCGGCTTGAGGTTGTGTTCTTTAACACTTTCCAGATAGACTTCGGGAATTAAGGCTTTTAAGACCTCTTCGTAGACAGTCGTTTTGGGAATTTCTTTTTCCGCCCTTGCCAGCGGCGCTTTGCCGCGGCGGAAACCTTTTACCTGTACTTCTTTGACTAAGGCCTGCAGTGTTTTTTGGTAAGCCGCTGCCACCCTGCCCTTAGGAATGGTAATGGTGATTTCGATGGTGCCGTCGGCCAGCCGGTTTAAAGCGGAAATCATTGGTGTCCCCCGAAGCTTCTGACGCGGGCAGACATCGCCGGTCCGCGCCGTAAAGCGAAGCGACGGAATTGATTCGGCGCTTGCAGTACCGGTTTTTTAGCTAATTTTTTAGTAAAAGTTTTGGCTGCCATGCCCATAATTATATCAGATCAGTAATAATATTTCTTCCCTTTTAATTTTTCTGGCAGCAGGCTTTCTTTGGTGTAGGGTTGGTAGTTTTGGCCGTAACCCAAGTCTTTCATCAGCTTCGTGGGAGCATTACGAATGCTAAGCGGCGTGGGCAAATTGCCGTATTGGCGCACGTCTGCCAGAGCCCGCATGTAGGCCACGTACGCCGAGCGATCTTTTTTGGCCAAAGCCAGGTAAACCACGCCGTGGGCCAAATTTTCCTGGCATTCGGGATAGCCGATGGTCTCGCAGGCCCGGAAAACATCGTTGGCGACCACCAGAGCGGTCGGCTGGGCCATACCGATGTCTTCGCTGGCAAAGACCACCATGCGCCGGGCGATAAACAAGGGGTCCTCCCCTGCCTCCACCATTCTGGCCAAATAATAAAGCGCGGCATCCACGTTGCTGGCGCGCATGCTTTTGATAAACGAGCTGATGGTGTTGTAATGTTCTTCACCCAGGCGGTTGTAAAGCAGGCTTTTGCGCTGAAAAACGGCCTCCAGAACTTTCAAGTCAATTTTTTTTCGCGCCGGCAATAAAGAATCGGCTATCTCCAAAGCGTTAAGAACAACACGGGCGTCGCCGTTGGCGGCTTCCAGCAAAAAATTTTGGGCGGGTTTGGCGATTTGCCTTTTGAGTAATTTTAGTCCTCGTTCAATAATCTTACCCAAATCATCTTGATTTAGTTGATAGAGCAAGAAAACCCGACACCGGGAAAGCAAGGGACCGATGACTTCGAAAGAGGGATTCTCGGTGGTGGCGCCGATCAGAATAATAGTGCCATTTTCGACGTGCGGCAAGAAAGCATCCTGCTGGGCTTTGTTGAAACGGTGAATCTCGTCCAGAAATAACACTGTTTTTTGGCTGTAGGCCTGCCGCCGTTCTTTGGCCTCTTTAACGACCGCCCGGATATCGTTTAGGGTGGTGGTCACGGCCGAATAGTTAAAGAATTTACTTTTGGTGGTGTTGGCGATCACCCAAGCCAAACTGGTTTTACCGGAACCGGGCGGCCCCCAAAAAATCATAGACGGCAATTGGTCAGACTGGATCAATTTTTTGATGACGCCGTTTTTACCCACCAAGTGTTCTTGACCAATGAAGTCGGCCAGATTTTGGGGCCGGAGACGGTCGGCTAAGGGTGTTTTCATTCCACTTTCATGTCTAAGACCGGCGGGTTGAGACCGGCCTCGTTGAGGTCGGTGTTTTGCAAATCCTGGTCCAGATTTTTCAAGTCTGCCTCAATTTTAAGAATGGCCGCGTCGGTGGCGTAGGGTGAAGCCGGCCGGATATTGGTTTCAAAGGGGGCCGGCGTGGGTGACGGCGCTGCTGGCGGCAGTATTGCCTCTGGCGGTTTTTGAAAAGTTAAAAATAAGAATACCAGCAAAACGATTACCGCTGTCAAGGCCAAGCCCGCGCCGGTTAAAATAACCTTGCGTTTCGGCCTGATCTTATCGGTAAAAGAAACCTTCTCCTCTGCCGGCGGCAGGGCTTCAAATTCCTGTTCCATCACCTGATCAGTCGGCATTTTTGACCTCCGCAATTAATTCCCTCAGATTGGAGTTGGCTTCTTTAAGATACTGGTGCGCTTCTCCCAGCGTTGCCTGAGCTTGGCCGTAGGTTTCCGCTTTATCCGAATCATAAGTCCGCATTTGGCTTAGAGCTTTTTGGGCGGCCACTTGTTTTTGCGAGCTGCGGGTGAGACGGTTGCCCGCCTCCAGCAGCCAGCGCTCGGCCGTAGTGGTATTTTTGTCACCAGTTTGTTTGATCGCCGCCAATTTGGTTTTGATAACCTCAATATTTTGGTTGATTTTATCTCTCAAGCTGGTTTCCTTGCCGCCCAAAATCGAGCCCAGAACCTGGTAAATAAAAATTTCCGTTTCTTGATATTTTCTTTGGGCTTCATCAGAGGAGCTGATCAGGTCTTCCAGATCGCCGGCGCTGGCCAGCGAATCGCGGTGCTTGGCATACCAGGCGATTTCACTATCCAACTTTAAATAGAGGACGTTTTGCTCGTAATTGGCGATGTTGGTGGTTTCCGCCAGCTTCAGTCTGATGGTGGTCAGATAAGTCTTGATAACTTCATCTCTGAACTCCAGCATTTTTAAGGTTTTGCTGAAGGCTTCGGTTTTACTGGTGAGAGTTTGGTAATTCAGGTAAGCTTGGGAGGCGGTCACGTAGTCTTCGTGCGCTGTCCGGTATTGGTTGTAGGCCGCCAGATAGTTGTCTTGGGCTGTTTTAAAATCAAAGTTTTGGCCATGGACCAGCGCGCAAGAGCTAAATAGCAGGATAAAAGCAAGAATAAAACCTCCCCGCCTCATAACTTCATGATACTATTCATATCTCAAAGCGTCAATGGGATTGAGACGGGAGGCCCGTAGGGCCGGCGCCACGCCAAAAACAATGCCGATTAAAGCGGAAACCGAAAAGGCCAAAACCAACGCGCCGACGGTGATCACGGCCGGGAAAAAATGGTTGATGATCACCAGAAACATTAGCCCCAAAGCAATGCCGATCAGACCACCGCCGACGGAGAGCACCACCGCTTCCACCAAAAACTGCGTTAAGATAGTTTTGGGGGTGGCGCCAATCGCTTTACGCAGGCCGATTTCGCGGGTCCTTTCGGTGACCGAGACCAGCATGATATTCATGATGCCTACCCCGCCGACCACCAGGGAAATCGCGGCGATGCCACCCAGGGCGGCGGTCAGAACGCCCAGGATTTGGGAAATGGTGTTGAGAATGCTTTTGGTATCCAAAACGGAAAATTCATCTGCTTTAAGGGTTTTGCCCAGGATTTTTTTAATTTCGGCGGTGGCTTCGGGAATCGATTGCTGATCTTGCGCCTGCACCCACAACGATTGAATATATTCCGTGTCAAACTGGCGCATGCTGGTGGTGGCGGGAATGAAAACCTGATTGTCCAAATCAAGGCCGCCAAAAGCACCCTTGGCTTCCAGAATGCCCAGAACCGTATATTGCTGGTCGGAAATAGAGAGGCGCTTGCCGAGCGGATCCTCCTGGCCAAACAGCTTGTCGGCGACAGTTTTGCCCAAAACCACCACTTTTTTGGCGGCATTATATTGCGAGGCGGTAAAGAAGGTCCCCGCGGTGACCTTTTGGTCACGCATCCCGGGATATTCCGGCCCGACCCCGGCGACCTGAGTGATCATGGTTTTGCCCTTATAAGCGTAGCTTGCAAGGGCGTTGCCCTTATAAGCGTAGCTTGCAAGGGCGTTGCCCTTATAGCGCAGGGTGCCGTTGCTTTCAATGTAGGCCATGACGGTCTTCAGCGTTTTTCCCTCGGCTTTTAAATCGTTAATATGGTCAAAAGTAAATTTGGAAGCGGTAATGCCGGCGCCGGGCATACCCCCGCCGCCATTGCCTCCGCCAGTTGGCGGACCGATCTCCAACTCGCCCGGCATGATAAAGAGGCTGTCGCCTCCCAGACTCTCCAGCTGGTCGGTGATGTAACTTTTCAAACCGTTGCCGATGGAAACCAGCAAGATGACCGACGTGACGCCGATAATAATGCCCAACATGGTAAGGACGGTGCGCGACTTGTTGGTTCTGATCGCCTGTAAGGCAATTTTGATAATTTCAATGAAGTTCATGCTTGAATTTCCCCGTCTTTAATTTTAATAATCCTACGGGCTTGGCGGGCGATGGCAATTTCGTGGGTGACGATGACGACAGTTTGGCCTTTTTGATTTAATTGGCGAAAAATATTCATAATCGTCTCCCCGGTTTTGGTGTCTAAACTGCCGGTCGGCTCGTCCGCCAAAATAATTAATGGTTTATTAACCAGGGCGCGGGCGATGGCGATTCTTTGCTGCTCGCCGCCGGAAAGCTGGTTGGGAAAGTGAGCCATTCTTTTTTCCAGACCGACTTTGATTAACGCTTCGCGGGCCAACGTCTCGCTTTCGGCGGCGTTTTTGCCGGCGTAAAAAAGCGGTAAAGTAACATTGGTCAGGGCCGAAGTCCGCGGCAGCAGATTAAAAGATTGGAAAACAAAACCGATTTTTTGGTTTCTGATTTTGGCTAAGGCTTCTTCGGAAAGCCCGGAAACATCTTCACCTTCAATAAAGACTTTGCCGGTGGTGGGCGTGTCCAAACAGCCGATCAGGTGCATGAGGGTGGATTTGCCGCTGCCGGAAGGTCCCATGATGGAAACAAATTCGCCGGCCTGGATTTGCAGCGAAGCGCTGATAAGCGCGGTGACGGAAACCCCTTCCATCTGGTAAATTTTGGAGACGTTTTGCAGAACGACGACGTTATTTTTTTTCACTGGTGATGACCTTTTGTCCCGAAGTGAGCCCGGTCAGAATTTCGATTTCCTGATCTGTTTCCAGGCCGGTGGTAACAGCAACCTCGCTGACTTTGTCGTCTGCCAACACTTTGACATAGTTGGTGCCGTTTTTAGCGTAAACCGCCTCGCTGGGGACAACCAGCACATTTTCTCTTTTGGCGGTGGCGACCTCCATTTCACCGTTCAGGCCGATTTTAAACCGCAAGTCGGTATTTTCCGGCAACAATACTTCGGTGACAAAGGCAGTGCCGCCGCCCTTGGTGGTGATGGCTTCAAAATTAACTTTGCTGATTTTCCCGGTAAATTTTTCCTCCGGAAAAGCATCCAGCGCCACTGTTGCCTCTTGACCCTCCTTAACCTTAGTGACGTCGGCCTCGTCGATGTTGGCCTTAAAAAGCATGGCTTTGGGGTTGGCAACGCTGAAAACGGCGGTGGCGGGGGTGATATTGATGCCGGCATAGGGAGTGTCGATGTGGGTGACGATACCATCAATCGGCGTGGTTAGGGTAGCCAACCTGACAGCGAGGTCTTTTAATTCTACATCCAGAACCGCCTTTTGCAGATCCCACTGGTTTTTTTCCAAAATCCGCTTGACGGTATCGGTGAGGGCTTGTTCCGGCCTTTTGCCGCCGTAAGTGACCCGCCAAGTTTCCTCAAAGTCGTTTCTTTGGCCGGAGTAATCAATCAAATATTTTTCTAAAGTTTTTTGCAGTTCCCGGGTGTCAAGTTTGGCAATGGCCTGCCATTTTTTAACGCGGTCCCCTTCTTCCACCCCGACCCAGGTGAGCAGTCCCGAAGTTTGGAATTTTAAGTCGACCTGTTCTTGGGCTTTAACCTTGCCGGAAGCGGAAACAGCCTGAGCAAGGTCTTTCCGGGCCACAGTTGCCGTCTCAAATTTTGCCGCTTGGCCGCCGGCCCTGGCGTTGACTAACCAAACAATCGCCACCACCGCGACGATCAGGCCGATAACGAGTTTTTTAGTGATTCTACTTTTTAGCCAAGTCATCATTTTTTGGTGGACCAGCTAAGCTGGTCAATCACCGAGCTGAACTCGGTGCAATTTTACAACCTTGTTAGAACTCATTTTACTAAAATTGTTTGAAAATGT
>CAZTHI010000029.1:2423-10133 GCA_964613135.1 uncultured Gammaproteobacteria bacterium | reverse complement strand
GGGAGGTAGCGCTTTCCGCGCCCGCTTTACACTGAGCGGAGTCGAAGTGCTCCGCGGCAAGCGCGTCAAATCCGCCTTTTTTGAAACTGGCGGACAGCCGCCGATCCTTTAAAAAGAAGTTCGAGCCGACAGTTTTTGCGCGCGCGTTTTCCCTTTTGCTTCACAAAAAGGATTTATTTTTGGAAGTTAAAATTAAGGACCTATCTATCTGACTTATTATTCAATAAAACCCAATAGTTGCAAATCTTTTTTAGATCCCGTTTGGTCAATTAAGTTTCCATCATTACTAACTAAATCAATTTTTGTTTCTGTTCTAAAATAAGCATTAGTCTGTTGTAATAAATAATATTTTTCATCATCTGATATATCCATTGAAAAAGTAAGCTCACCGGAATAGGCTTTAATTTTAGTTGAAACATTCGTATCAAAATCTACTCTGTAGATAATTGTATCACCATCCCATACAGCTATTAGAGCAGAGTTACTTTTTGGAAACATTGCAATTCTTCCCAGTCTTCCATTTTGAGTAGTTGTTTTAATAATTTCTGTTTCTTTCTTGGACGCAAAATCATAGCGAATGATTGAATTTAATTTAGTCCGAACAAAGCCATTTCCGTCGTTCAACCAATAATATGGAGTATAAATCTCATCCTTGTTAGGCGTATAGACCTCTACTGATTCCGAACCGTCAAGGCTTGTTAGAAAAGCCTTGTTTGGATTATAACATTCTCCCCCAGAGCATCGTGATGTATCAGCCTTCTCGAATCCCAATTTTCCATTGGTGAACCAGCCAGCGATAATTCCAGGAAAGTTGTTCATTTTTTCGTTCTTGCTTTCTTCAACGGAGTATTTATAAGGCTCTTTACTGTTGTTGTAAAAAATAAGGTAGCTACCATCTGGCGACCATGTAAGATAATCAATAATTGAACCCTCTTTTTTATCAGAAAAAACTAGGGTACGTTTTAGGCTACCAACATCCACCAACCAAAGTTCTTTATTGATATATGCGGCACCAGTGCCAGGAATTGTTTGTTCAAAAATGGAGTAAGCGATTTTCTTTCTATCTGGTGAAATTGATATTCGAGAAAGGTTAATCGCTTTAGTTGTTGGTATAGAAATTATCTCCTTCTCCTGTTTAGAGTTTGGATCATAAACATAAACGTGCGTTGTATATTCGCCTCCATATTGCTCCGCAAAGCGAGAAACAGTGTAATATATAAACCTCTGATACTGGCTTTTCTCCTTCCCACCTTGAGTTGTTAAGGATTCTGGTTTTGTTGTTACTCCCGACTTTTGCAATACTTTAAGTGCACCAAATAAACCGATAAAAACTAGGAGTAAAACTAACATTGAAATCATCCAATAATTTATCTTTGGTTTTTCTGGGACTTGTACTGGTTGGCTAACAGGATTTTGCCCGATTTGCTGGGTATTTTGATTGCTAACATTGATTTGATTTTCCATATGTATTTCTATGAAAAAGTATAGCATATTTTTGAATTTCAAGTATGTTAAACTGAAAGAAAGTTCTTTAAAATTTTTGTTTTTTTTCTTTTTAGTCGCTTTCAGCGACTTTTACGAGCCGACAATTTCGGAGGCGCGGCGGGTGGGGGCGCCGCGCCGGAGCAAGCGAGCCCCGAAGGGGCGAGCTAACCAAATGAAGTTCGACATTTTCGATAAACGGCCAGCCATGGTTACAAGCCAGTGGCAAAGCTTGAACCCTCCATTTTTTAAACCCACAAATTTATCATGTAGCTGTATAAGATACTGGGAAGAAAATTTTAAGCGGTTTTCTTGGAAGCTTTTTTCTTTTTTTCCACCACCGGCTTGGGCTCCGGTACGGCCGCGACTACCAACTTGGGCGTGAGCAATTCGATAATTTTATCCAGCTTGGTATTGAGGCCGGCAAATTGATCGGTGATCGGCGAAGGCCGGGGGCCGTCGCTAAATCTTCTGGTATCCAGGCTGCCTCGTTTTTGGGCAAAACAAGCGCTGCAAAAAACGGGCTTCTCGCCGGAGGGCATGAAAGGCACCTGGCATTCTTTACCGCATTCGCTGCAGACCGCCTTAAACATTGGCCGATCCCCTGCCGGACGGCCAAAAGGCCGACGGCCACCAAAATTGTTTCTGCCGCCTGATGGTCTACCGCCTGAGTTGCTATATGCCATGCCGGTATTGTAGCATGAAGACAAATGAAAAGCACTATCAAGTGCAGTTATTGCGGCAAAGAGATTGAAATTTCCGAGGCCTTAAGGCACGGCTTTGAAGAGCAATTCCGTTTGGAAGAAAGAGAAAAGGGTAAAAAAGAGGCCCTGGCGGAAATTGATTTAAAGGTTAAGGATAAGGAAAACGAAAATCAGGAATTGAAAACTCGCAACCGGGAGTTGGGCGATCAACTACTGGAGCTGACCAAAAGCATCCGGGAACTCAAGAGTCAGAACGACCGCCGGGAAATCGAAAATCTCAAGCGCCTCAATGAAGAAGCGGACAAGGCCAGAGCTGATGGCGTCAAGCTGGAAAAAGAAAGGGCGGGCCTGGAGATCGACGAGCTGAAAAAGAAACTGACCGATACGGAAAAAGCCTTAGTGGACGCGCAGGCCAAGGCCAAGCAGGGCTCGCAACAGTTGCAGGGCGAAGTTTTGGAACTGGATTTGGAAAGCAAGCTCAAAACCGCTTTTATCTACGACGAAATCGCGGCAATCGGCAAAGGGGTTGAGGGCGGCGACATTGTCCAAAAGGTGCGCAATCAGGCGGGCAAAGTAGCCGGGCTGATTTTGTGGGAAACCAAAAGAGCCAAATGGAGCCCCTCCTGGCTGGCCAAACTGCGTGAAGACGGCCGCAAATTTGAGGCGATGCTGGTGGTTTTGGTGACCACCAATCTGCCGCCGGCAATCCAAAATTTCCAGGTGGTGGAGGGCGTCATCATTACCTCGCATGCTTACGCTATTGCCCTAGCGGGCATTTTGCGGCGGAACGTGATGTCGATTGCCTCGGCGAAATTTACGGCGGAAAACAAAGACGAAAAGCTGGAAGCGCTTTATCAATACCTCCAGAGCGAAGCTTTCCGCAACCGGTTTGAAGCTTTTGCCGAGGGCGTGGTGGAAATGCAAAACGATTTGCAGACCGAAAAAAGATCGATGGAACGGACCTGGAAAAAACGGGAAACACAAATCGGCCGCAGCGTCACCAACCTGGCGAAAATGTACGGCGAGCTCCAGGGCATCATGGGCCCGGCCCTGCCGGATATCAAAAGACTATCTTTACCGGGAGGCGACGACTCCGACTGAAAAATATGGTATAATTATAGCCACGAGAGCAGATTGAGGCCATTAATCTCCTTTGATTTGTTTTCCTGAAAAATGTATCGCAAATTCAGTCATTTTCGTGGGCCAAGAGTTATTAAATCTTTTGACCCGACTAATTTTATCCAATATAAACTGGCGGCCGAAGAGGTCAGCTGCGCTCCTGATATTGTCCATGCTTTTGCCGATTTTCCGATTGCCGATCAGCTCAAAAGAAATATCGCCGCCCGGGGCTACCAGGCGCCGACGCCGATTCAAGACCAGGCGATCCCCTCGGTTTTGGCAGGCCGGGATTTAATCGGCATTGCCAATACCGGCACCGGCAAAACCGCGGTTTTCTTAATCCCCCTGATTGATAAAGTCTGGAAAGACCGCCACCAAAAAGTTTTAATCATCGCCCCGGTCCGCGAGCTGGCGGTGCAAATCCGGGACGAGCTATTGGCTTTTGCACAAGGTTTGGGCATGTATTCGGCGTTGTGTATCGGCGGCAGCAACATGGGCCGGCAAAGAAGCGATTTGCGGCGCAATCCCAATTTTGTCATCGGCACGCCCGGCCGGATTCAGGATATGATCCGTTCCGGCTACCTCCGCCTGGGTGATTTCGGCTCGGTCGTCTTGGATGAAGCCGATCGCATGGTTGACATCGGCTTTATCAAAGATATCCGCTATATTATTTCGCTGCTGCCCCGCGTCCGCCAGTCGCTTTTTTTCTCGGCCACCATTGACGGCAAAACCAAGGAAATTTTGGCCCGTTTTGTGACCAATCCGGTGACGGTTTCGGTTAAAACCGGCGCCACCGCCGCCAACATTGACCAAAAAATCATCAAAACCGGCCAGACCGGCCAAAAGATTGACCAGCTGCATGATCTTTTGATCCGTAAAGAATTCGAGAAAGTGCTCATTTTCGGTCGGACCAAACACGGCGTGCAAAGGCTGGCCGACGAGCTGGTGCGGCGGGGTTTTAAGGCGGAAGCGATCCACGGCAATAAAAAACAAAATCAACGAATCAGGATTTTGGAGAAATTCAAAAGAAGCGAGATCCAAATTCTTTTGGCCACCGACGTGGCTTCCCGCGGTCTGGATATTCCCAACGTCAGCCACGTGATCAATTACGATTTGCCGGAGTCGTGCGATACCTATATCCACCGCATCGGCCGCACCGGCCGGCTGGACAAAAAGGGCGTGGCCTTGACCTTCATTGATTAAGGGCGGATAATTTCCAATTCAAAAAAGTTGTAAAATCAGTTCATGAAGGGTAAAGCCAAAACCATTTTTTATTTTGTCCTGGCCTTTTTGTTGTTGATGGTCGCCGGCGGCCTGGTCTCTACTCTGACGCAAAGCCTGCAAATTAAAGAATTGACCCAGGGTCTAGGTGTTGGCGGTTATCTCTTTTTGCTGGTCGGCATTGCCATTGGCGGTATCATTGTCCCCATAAGCGCAGTCCCTTTTTTACTGGTGGGTTTGGCGTTATACGGTTTTTGGGCTACTTTTTTGCTTTATTACGTGGGCAATACCCTGATCGCGCCGGTGATCAATTTTTGGCTGGCCAGGAGATTCGGCCGGTCGGCCGTCGCCAGATTCGCAGGTTAAAAAGCTCTAAAACAGATCGATAAAATGGCCGCCGTCGCCGGCATCAAGGCCCTGGCCATCTTAAGACTTTTTGGCGGTGTCCTTTTTGATTCGGTTTCCTACGCCATGGGCCTCACTAATATCAGTTTTAAAATCTATTTTTGACTCACCTCTCTTTTACCGATTCCGGGCATGCTTTTGGCGCTCTATTTAATTGAGAAAGGCATGACCGACAGCTTCTTATTTTTTGCCTTAATTGTGGTTTGGGGTATTTGGCCGGTATCCTGACGGTCTGGTTTGTTTATAAAGAATCCAAGAATGCTAATGGAAGAAATCTAATTGGTTAGGATTTTATGCTAGAATTGATTCATGGTGGTTGGTGATACCGGAAAGGAAGTGGCAGTTGATATCGGTGGCGGACAAGGAGAATATTTTGTCGATAGAGCCAGGGGAGAACCTCAAAAAACCTTCGTTATTCTTGAGCCCGCACCTCTCAGCTTGCCCGATAAACCCCCAAATTTACACATCATCCGTTGGAAAAGTACAGCCGCCCTCACACTGCCATTTGCGGATAAGTCAATAGACGAAGTAAATATTAATTATTTATTTGGCAAAATGGAACCATCAAGATTAGAGAGACACCGCCCATTGGACCAAAAAGAAATTTATCGGCGACTAATTAAAGACGCGCGGCAAGTTTTAAAAAGCGGCGGGAAAATTTCAATTATTGACGCTCATTGCCATATTAATTTAATTAAAGAGATCTTGATCGAGAGTGGCTATCACATTGTCCAAGAACCAATTTCTCTACCGGATCCTGATCGGACTTATTGGTCGGGTAAATTTACCGAAGATTATGAACGCAATGAGGAATCTTTTGTTGCCCCTATGATTATCGAAGCCCAAAAATAATTTCTGTCATAAATACTTCTGAATGTTTTTTAGGTGTTCTTTATAGGTGACGGCGGTGTGGATTTGCTTGTCGGCCGAGTGCAGGTAATAAAAGGCGTCGGTTTCGGCCGGTTGAGCGACCGCCCAAATGGAAGAAATTGACGGCGAGCAAATCGGGCCGGGCGGCAAGCCTTTGTTTTGGTAAGTGTTGAATGGCGAATCGTTGGCGCGGATATTGGCGCCGGACAGCTGCTCCCAAAAATTAAAATCATCCGGAATTTGAAAGTTAACGGCCGCCAACGCCTGGCTGGTAAGGGCGTATTGGACGGTGGCGTCGATCTCCAATCTCATGCCTTTATCGAGCCGGTTCCAAATAATGCCGGCGATAATGGCCTTGTCGGCCTCCCCGCCCGCCTCCCGCTCGATCAGCGAGGCAAATCTGACCGCCGTGTCCAGGCGGATATTTTGGGCCAGCAGCGTTTTTTGTAAATCGGCGTCCAGCTTTTCGTTGAAAGTGGCAAACAGTTTTTCGAAAGCCTGTTGGGCGTCGGCGTCGCTGTTGATTAAATAGGTGTCGCCAAACAGCCAGCCTTCCTTGGCGAGGTTGATAAAGTTGATCATGGTTTTTTCCGGCCAATCCAAGGCCCGTTTTAAAATCACGGCCACCTGTTCTTTGCGTTTGCCGGCGGGAATCACGACCCATTTTTGATAGGGCTCGGTGGTCAAAACCTGCGCCAGCTGGTAAACATTCATGTTTTTGGAAATTAAATAAGCGCCGGGGGCAATTTCCCGGTGCTGCCGAGACAGGAGCCAGATAAAAATCTCTTGGTTGCGGAAAAACTTTTTGTCCGCCAAATCCGCAATAATGGCAGGTTGGTCTTCTTCCAGCCGGACGATAAAACGTTCCGGCTCTTTCGGCCCGCCCGGACCACTGAATTGCGTGTAAAATATCCCCGCCCCCGCTACCAACATCAACGCCAACAAAACCATGATTTTCTTCACCTTTTTAGTTTATCATTTCCGATGGTTGGGGTGTAAAATGAATATGTAACAAAATTATGACCGATTCTACTAAAAACAAATTTCATTTCTTTTTGGATGAGACTGGAGATCATGGCTTGTCGTTTGTTGATCCCAATTTTTCCCTATTTTTATTAGCTGGCTGTCTTTTTGAAAGCGTGGAATTAGAAAGGGTGAAGAAGGAACTAGATGATTTCAAAAAGGAATTTTTTAGTACAACGGAAGTGATACTTCATTCGCGCAGTATTAGAAAATGTGAAGGGCCATTCCAGATTTTATTCGATTTAGGGGTAAAAAAGAATTTTTATGAACGACTCGACAAAATAATTGCCGAGGCTAAATTTACTGTTATTGGCTCCGGTGTAAATAAGGAAGAACATATTAAAAAATACGGCAAAGGAGCCGAAGATCCTTATGCCCTTTCTTTATCTTTTATTATTGAGCGATTGGTATTTTGTTTGGACAAGAAAGGACTGGGCGCGAAGTGTGATATTAAGATCGAAAAAAGGGGCAGGACGGAAGATCAGCTTTTGCTTAATCAGTACAATAGAATACTGGACAAAGGAACTTACTACGTTTCTTCCCAGCGATTGAGGAATAAAATCAGTAATTTTGAATCATTCTTCAAAAAAGACAATATCTTGGGTCTCCAAATTTCCGATCTCTGTGCCTATCCGCTGGCAAGACACATTTTAAATCCAAAGCAACCGTATCCTCCGTTTGAGATAATCAAATCAAAAGTTTATTGCGATGAGCGGGGCAGTCTCGATGGCTATGGATTAAAGGTTTTTCCTTTAAAAGCAAAAAGTCCCTTGCGGGACCTTTTACCGACCGGGTGACACCCCGATCCATAACTATTTATAACTTGTTGGCAGTTGTTTGTCAAGTTTTGGTTACACAAATAAGCGAAGCTTTTCTGCGAATAAGC
>CAZTHI010000029.1:0-2323 GCA_964613135.1 uncultured Gammaproteobacteria bacterium | reverse complement strand
AAGCTTTTCTGCGAATAAGCAAAGCTTTTCTGCGAATAAGCGAAGCTTGATTTACGAAGCGTAAAATAAAAAGTGGGAAGCGTCGCTCATAGACACGTAGTCTAAGGGTCGTGTTCTCCCTAGTGATATCAACAGTTTATATCCATATGAACATAAAATCAAATTGGAATGAGGTGTCCGAAAAAATCGGACACCCTGGGAATTAAATGTCAATGATAATAAAAAAGAAAGAAATTATTTTCGCTTTTATTGACAGCCAAAATCTCAATTTATCGGTACAAAATGATATCATCCGGCATGGAAAAAAAGTGTATAAGGGTTGGGCGCTCGATTTTGCCCGTTTTTTTATTTATATCCGGGCGAAATATCAAGTCAAGAGGGCATTTCTTTTTATAGGATATAGAAAAGAATACGAATCCCTTTATAAACATCTGGCCGCGGCGGGATTTGATCTTATTTTTAAACCCACTCTCGACTCACAGGGAAAAACCAAGGGCAATGTTGACGCGGAACTTGTTTTGCACGCGATGGACAAGATCAGGCAATATGACAAGGCGATTATTGTGACCGGAGACGGTGACTTTTATTGTCTTGCCCAATACCTCATTAAGAAAAAGAAATTGGGTAAATTGCTCATTCCCAATCAATATAGCTATTCTTCGCTGTTAAGAGAATTCCAAAAATACATCTCATTCGTTAGTCTTTTGAAGGGAAAGCTTGAATTAAAAAAAGACAGGCATTTGCGCGGCATGTAAGCCTTTGCAGGAGCCTGTCATCGTGATTAAAGATATCTTACCTTTATAAAAACAGAAAGTCAAGTCCTTATGCACATCATTTATCTACCCGGCAACAGCGTCGGCAACAAAGCCTGGATTGAAAAAGTCAAAGCCGAGTTTGACAAATTTTCGACCGGCGAGATTTTATATTACGATCATTGGCAAACCGGCCAGAAATGGCTGAATTTAACCGCCGAATCGGCTAAACTGGCCAAAATGGTCGATGGCCAAAAAGAGTATTTTGTTTTTGCCAAATCCGCCGGCACAGGCCTGGCTTTAAAAAATATTTTCGAAAAAAAGTTTAGCCCCAAAAAGGCGATTTTCTGTGGCTTCCCCACGGTCCGCTATTTGGCATATCCGCTGCCCCCGACGATTTTTGTCCAAAACGAATTTGACCCAGTCTGCTCTTTTGAGAAGCTGGAAAAGGCGCTTTTAACAACACCGCCCGTTGCCCCCTATCAACTGATCAAAAACGCCGGCCTGCACAGCCACGACTACGATGATTTTGACCAGCTGGCTATGCTAGCCAAGGAGTTTTTTAAAAGTTAGGAGAGTTCGAACCCCGCCAGTAATTTCTGATTGCCTTCGATTTGATAGCGCAATAAATCGGCGTAAACACCGGGTTGTTGGGCCAACTCTCGCAAGGTCCCCTTCTGCACGATCCGGCCGGCATCCAAAACGATGACGTGATCCACATTCTGTAAGGTCGAAAAGCGGTGAGCAATGATAATGACCAGTTTATCCTGCATTAATTTTGCCAAAGCGTCCTGCACTTCCATTTCCGACTGGGCGTCCAGACTGCTGGTGGCTTCATCCAAAATCAGGATCGGGGCGTTTTTCAAAATGGTGCGAGCGATCTGGATGCGTTGTTTTTGGCCGCCGGAAAGCTTGACGCCCCGCTCGCCGATGGCCGAGTCCATACCGTGCGGCAATTTTTTAACAAAATCCCAAGCGTTGGCCAGTTTTAAGGCTTGAATAATCTGGGCTTCGGAAGCTTTAGTGCCGTAGATGACGTTTTCCCTGACGCTGGTGGAAAACAGCTCGTTTTCCTGAAAAACCAGGGCGATGTTTTGCCGGACGGCCCGGAAGCTAAGTTTTTGATAGCGCTGACCGGAGATGAAAATCTCCCCTTCGGTGGGCTCGTAAAGTTTGAGAATGAGATTGGTAATGGTGGTTTTGCCGGCGCCGGAATGGCCGACCAGGGCGACTTTTTCTTTGGCGCCGATTTTAAAAGACACCCGATCCAAGACTTTGGCGGAGTCGCCGTATTTAAAGGTGATGTTTTTAAATTCTAAAGTTGGGCTAACCAGCTTTTTGGCCCGGCTGACGGCCTGAAAATTCTCGCCCTTCGGCAATTCCAGAACGGCAAAAAATTCCTTGGAGCCGCTTTCCGCGTTTTGCAGCTGGGTGAGGATAAAGGACATGGCAAATAAGGGCCGGCGGGCCTGCAGGACCAGCTGGATAATTAAAACCATCTCGCCGATGGTCATCAGGCCGGCAAAAGTCTGGTAAAAAACAAGGATATTGATGCCCAAAAGGATAATGAT
>CAZTHI010000028.1:0-10149 GCA_964613135.1 uncultured Gammaproteobacteria bacterium | reverse complement strand
CACCTCAATCATACTCCAATGGTGTGTTATTATGTTAACCATGAATATGGCCGAACAAGCTTTAAAAATACACGCCAAAAACAGAGGCAAACTAGCGACTCTGGTAACCACGCCGGTTGCTTCAAAAGAAGATCTGGCTTTAATTTATACGCCGGGGGTGGCGGCTGTTTCGCTGGCCATCGCCAAAAATAAAAGCCGGGAATTTAAATACACCATCAAGGGTCATACCGTCGGCATCATTACCGACGGCTCGGCTGTTTTGGGCCTGGGCAATATTGGCCCCCAAGCCGCCCTGCCGGTGATGGAGGGCAAAGCCGCTCTTTTTAAAATCTTTGCTAATCTGGACGCCTTTCCCATTTGTCTTGACACCCAAGACCCTGCGGAAATCATCAAAGCGGTCAAATATTTGGCGCCGGTTTTCGGCGGCATTAATCTGGAGGATATTTCGGCGCCCCGGTGCTTTGCGATTGAAGAGGCCTTGCAGGATTTGGGGATTCCAGTCATGCATGATGACCAGCACGGTACCGCCGTGGTGGTCTTGGCCGGCCTGCTTAATGCTGCCAAGGTCGCCGGTAAAAAAATGGCCAATCTGAAAGTGGTCATCAACGGCGCCGGCGCTGCGGGCAACGGCGTCACCAAGATGCTGGCCGGTAAAGTGGCCGATATTATTGTCTTGGACAGCCAGGGCATTCTTTGTTCAAAACGCGCCGATCTTGATCCTTATAAACAGCAATTGCTGAAGATCACCAACAAGCAAGATTTGGCCGGGAATTTGGCGACGGCGGTAGCCGGCGCCGATGTGTTTATCGGCGTGTCCAAACCAAATCTGCTTTTTCCCGAGCATATAGTCACGATGAACCAAAAACCAATTATTTTTGCCCTGGCTAACCCGACGCCGGAAATTATGCCGGACGTGGCCAAAAAAGCCGGCGCCTTTATCGTCGCCACCGGCCGCTCCGATTTTCCCAACCAAATTAATAATAGTCTGGCTTTCCCGGGTGTTTTTAAAGGCGCCTTGGCCAAAAGGGCAACCCGGATTACGCAAAAAATGAAGACCGCCGCGGCCCAAGCCATCGCCGATCTGGTTAAAAAACCCTCACCGACAGAAATTATTCCCGGTCCGTTTACACCAGACCTGGTCAACGCCGTGGCCACCGCCGTGGCCGATAACACATGATTGTCACGCCGTTAAAAACGCATAAAATCTTGCCTTTTAAAGAATCGTTGCGGGCAATCCTGGACCGCTACGTTACCTCGCTTCCGGAAAAATCCGTTTTGGTGATCACTTCCAAAATTGCGGCCATTTGCGAAGGCCGGGTCATTAAAATCGGCGAGGCAACCAAACAGGATTTGATTAGACAAGAAGCAGAGCTGTATTTGCCACCGGAAACCAACCGCTACCACATGAACCTGACGATTAAAAAAAACATTTTGGCCGTGAACGCGGGCATCGATGAATCCAACGGCAATGGCTATTACCTTCTTTGGCCGGATGATCCGCAAAAATCGGTCAATGACGTAAGAATTTACTTGGAAAAAAGGTTTGGCCACCAAAATTACGGCGTGATTATGACTGACAGTAAAACCACACCCTTGCGCTGGGGCGTCACCGGCATTACCCTTGCCCACAGCGGCTTTCGGGCGCTCAATAATTATATTGGCGAGCCGGATATTTTTGGCAAGAAGTTGCGAGTGACCAAGGTCAATGTCATGGACGGCCTGGCCGCCGGCGCGGTCCTGAACATGGGCGAGGGCAACGAACAAACACCGCTGGCAGTCATCACCGATTTGCCTTTTGTCAGTTTCACCGGCCGGGATCCGAGTGAGCCGGAGCTAAAGGAGCTGCACATTCCGCTTGATGAAGATATTTACGGTGCCGTGTTACAAGCGGCCCCCTGGCAAAAAGGCGGTTCGTCTTCCCAATAAGCAATGAAAACGAAAAAATTTACCATTTTGCACAACAACGACTTTCACGGCGACTTTTTGGCCGAAGTTAAGGCGGGCGGCGGTAAGCTGATCGGCGGTTTGGCTTTGCTTTCCGGCTACATTAATCAGGTCCGGCAGGAAGAGGAAAATGTCCTTTACGTGACGCCGGCGATATGGTGCAAGGCTCGCTGATCGACGCCGAATACAAAGGTATTTCCACCATGGAGATTATGAATTATCTGGCGCCAGACGTGGTCGCCTTGGGTAACCATGAATTTGATTACGGTTTACCTCATCTTTTGTTTTTGGAAAAAATGGCTAATTTCCCCATCGTCAACGCCAATCTTTACATTAAAAAATACAACAAACGTCTGATGAATCCCTACAAAATTATTAAAAAGGCGGGTTTGGACATTTTATTCACCGACATCATTACCGAAAAAATTATGGACACCTTAAAACAGGATCCGCTCATCGGCAGCTTTGTGACGTTGCAGGAAGCCAGTTGTGAGGTCGGCAAAATCTGCAACGCCTATAAAAACGACGATATCGATCTTACCATTCTTTTAACCCACATTGGCTATGAGTCCGACCTGGAACTGGCCAAACTGTTAAAACCGGAATGGGGCGTTGACCTGATTATCGGCGGCCATTCCCACACTGTTTTGGCCAAACCCGCCAAAATAAATAAGATTCTCATTGCCCAGGCTGGGGTCGGCTCAGACCAAATCGGCCGGTTTGATATCGTGGTGGATGATGACACTAACGCCATTGTTGATTATCAATGGCAACTGATTCCGATCGATGAAAATTTGGCCAAACCCGATACCAGGCTAACCGAATTTATCAACTCGTTTAAGAAAAAGGTGGATCGGAAATACGCCGGCGTGATTTCCAAGCTGGCCCAAAAACTGACGCATCCCCAAAGGGAAACCGAAACCTCGCTGGGCAATCTGATTGCCGACATTTTTGCCGACAATAGCTTAGCGGACGTAACGCTGGTGGGCAGCGGCTCGATTCGGGTGAAAGAGTTGGGGCCGTTGGTGACCTTATCCGATTTTTTGGCCTGTTTTCCTTATGATGACAGCTTACATCGTTTTGAAATCACCGGCGAGCAGTTGGCCAAAATTTTTGCTCATATCATGCGGCCGAAAAATCGTGACGGCGAGGGCGAATGCTATCAGGTTAACCAAGCCGTCAAGGCAGTTTATGACGACCACCAAAAGCAACTTAAAACGTTGCTGATTAACGGCCAAGCGGTTCTTCCAGAAAAACTTTACACCCTTTGCCTGCAGGGATATCATGTTAATAACGCGAAAGCTTATCTGGGCGTTGCCGAAAAAGAGCTGCTGACGACCGGCAAACATAAAGTGGTCACGACTTCGGCCCAGGATGTTTTAGAAGAATATTTACGGGTCAACCAGAATCTAAGCCGGCGGCTTGAAGGCAGATTACAATATGTTTAAATACTTAATCGGTTTCGTTATAATTCTCTTACTGGGCGGTTTGGCCAGCCAAGCTCTTAATAAAAAACCCGCCACAACGGTCGCGCCGGAAAAGACCGGCCCGGTCGTGCCGCAAATGAAAATCGATAACCAAAAAAATTATCAGGCCATTTTAAACACCACCAAGGGGAAAATAACCATTGAGCTGTTGGCGGCCAAAACACCCATCACGGTTAATAATTTTGTCCTGCTGGCCAAAAAGGGATTCTACAACAACACGATTTTTCACCGGACGATTAAAGATTTTATGATTCAGGGCGGCGATCCCAACGGTGACGGCACCGGCGGACCAGGATACCGGTTCAACGACGAACCTTTTGAGGGCGAATATCGGCGAGGAACGGTGGCCATGGCTAACGCCGGCCCCAATACCAATGGCAGCCAATTTTTTATTATCCACCAAGATTACCCTCTGTCCAAAAATTACGTTATCTTTGGCCAGGTCATTACCGGTTTGGAAGTGCTAGATAAGATTGCCACCGCGCCGGTTAAAACCAGCCCTACCGGCGAAAATTCCCAACCCATCAATCCCGTCAGCCTTACCTTGGTGGAAATCATTGAAAAATGATCGCGACTAATTTTAACAATAATTGGATTATCGTTCCTCTAGGCGGCATTGGCAAAAGATTGCGACCCTACACTCAGGAAAGAGCCAAAGCCTTGGTACCGCTAATTAATAATTTTCCCATCACGGAATTTGCCTTTTATAACCTCGCTTCAGCCTTGGGCTTTCGGCATTTTGCTTTCGGAGTTAATGGCTACTTAAATTACCTTAATGTTCAATCATATTATCAGGGCGGCAGCGGCTGGAGCACTAAATTAGGCCTTCATCCTCAGGCCAATTTTCAATACCAAAATCCTAATTACCAAGATCGGGGTAGCGCCGATTCCGTTCTTTATAACATTAAAAAATTCAATATCGCCAATACCGTGGTGGTGGTCAACTGTGACAATTTTTTCAGCTCGGTGGACCTAAAAGACATGCTGATGCTAGCGCAAAAATCATCCTTACCGTTTTTTATCGGCCTTGTCAAGGTTAACAACCCGGAGCACTATGGTGTGGCCAAGTTGGCCAAAGACAGCCAAACCATTGAAAGTTTTGTCGAAAAACCAGCCTGGTTAAAAGGTACGCCGGCTCTAGTTAACAGTGGTGTTTACGTGATTAAACCCGCCGCTTTCCCCTACCTTAAGGGGGACTTTGGCAAAGAGACTCTACCCGTTCTAGAAAAGATGGGACTTTTGGGCGGCTACCACTTTACCAAACCTTGGTATGATTTTGGTTCGCCGCAATTTCACTTAACTTCATTTCAAAGCTTAATGGCTGGCTCCTTCGATTATCTGAAACCTTTTATTAAGCGAAGTTACATCCAGGTGACGGGCAAAAATGTTTGGATCCGCGGCCGGGATTCTTATTCCTGTCACATCAGCGAAAGTCTTAAAAAAAGGATCGAAAAAGGCGAAATAAAAACTGAAGGCACGGTTTTAATCGGCCGGGATTGTTTTATCGGCCCAGGGGTAAATCTTGAAAATGCCTCTATCGGCGACATGGCCGTTATTGAGGGCAACGCCCTTATCGAAAACAGCAATATTTTAGATGCCTGGTTTATCAGTCAAGGGGTCAAAATCAAAAATTCCTTTTTTGGCCGCTGCGGCATGGTAGCCGATTTTTCACAAATTGAAAATTCGTTTTTGGGAGACAATGTTGAGGTTGGCACCAACAAACATTTAAAAAACCAAACTGTCGGCAACCACCAAATCATTTAAGTACCTCTTGACAAGCAGCAGGGCCCATAATAATATTCACTTGGCAGTGGGTAAAGAAAGTAATCCGCAAAGAATTATCGATCAGGTTTATTCTCCCGGGTACGACCCGTCAGGATTTGCCAACAAAATTCACCCCAACCCGATTTATCGGCACCGCTATGGCGTTAGGCCCAACAGCTTTGCGATTGAAGGCGGCGGCTTTGGAGACGAGGGCAAGGGAAGGGCCTGGCACGATTTACACGGGGAAATGCTTGCCGGAGAAAAAAAAGAAGCTGTCTCTATCAGATGGCAAGGGGGCAATAATACCGGCCATGAAGTTCAACTTAGTCCGGATAAAATAATCTGTCACCACCAAATTCCGGTCGGGGTAGATTTTCCGGGAACAACCGGAATTATCACCAGGGGTATGGTTCTTAATCCGGAGGACGCCGTCACTGAAATCGGCCAAATCGAAAAAGCTTTTGGACAAATACCCGGCAATCTGCTGATCGATACCCACACCCCGCTTTGTCTTGATACCGAAAGGGCTTTTGAAGCAATTATTGGCGCTACCGGTTCCACCGGCATGGGCATAGGTCCGGCCTATGCCGGGCAATTATTACGCAACCATTTAACTATGGAGCAACTTATGGACAAAGACTGGCAAGCCGCCTTTGCCAACCATTATCTTTGGGTGCAAAAAACCTTAATCGGACACGGTCAAGATTTGGCAACCCTGCTCGTTTCTTCACTGGCGGATAAGAAAAGACCGGCGGGCAGTCTCGCCGAATTCATCGACCGCTTGGCCACCGCCAGGGATAAGCTTGCCAAATTTGTTTCTCCCCACGTGATCGATTTTATCAGGGAAAGATGGCATAACCCCGTTGTTCCTTTTTCCGCTGAAGGGGCGCAGGCGATAGGTCTTCTTCGCAGTGCTGGCCTTGACCCTGATTACACTGCTTCGGAAACCACTTTCTACGGCATCAGGGACGCCACCGAAGGGGTAATTAAACCGCAAACCATTGCCGGTAAATTTGGCGTGCTCAAGGCCTATTTGAGTTCGGTTGGTAAACGAATTCTTCCCGGCGGCCCGTATCAGCCTGAAGTAGCCACGGTGGTTAGAAATACTTTTGGCGAGGTTGGCAAGTCTTCCGGCCGGCCCAGGGATATTTATCCCGTTCATATTCCGGCTCTTAAGTTTTTTAGAGACTTCGGTGAATACGACTGGCTGGTGGTTACCCATCTGGACTGGACCACCGAGAAAGTAAAAGTCGTGGTTGGTTATTTAGATCAAAGCGGCCAACCGGCGCCCTACCGACCATATCAAAGAGAGCTGGACAAATTAACGCCGGTCACGGTTGATCTACCTGGTTGGGATGGTCAGGCCGCCGGCCGGGCCAAAACCCCCAAAGATTTACCGGAAAATGCTCTGAGATATTTAAACTTTTTAAGCCGAGCGCTTCAGGCTCCGATCGCCTACGCCACCGTTGGGCCAAATGCAGGCCAAACGGTCAGCTGGCTAAAGAAGCTCTAGAACCAATTTTAATCTCGGCAGGGTTTTGGCACGGCCCATAATCGCCACCGAGTCGGTGATAGGCGGGGTAAATTTGGACCCGGCAATGGCAAGGCGGAAATTCATAAAAAACTCGCCCATCTGCCAATTTTCTTTTTTCACCAGACCCTGAAGTTGTTTTTCAATCTCTGCTTTTTTCCAATCGGTAATTTTCTCCAAAACGCTAATCGCCTTCGTCAACTGTTCTTTCGCCAAGGCAGTCAACAATTTTTTGTCCACTTTCGGCTCGGCAAAGAAAAAGCCGGCAAACGGCTCGTAATCGGAAAGTTTCGTGATCCGGTCTTTGATTAAAGGGATAGTTTTGGCGATTAAATCGGCGGCGGCGCCCTTGGGCGCAAACGGTTTAATCGATTGGAGTAGGTCGGCATCGGATTTTTGGCGCAGATAATGGCCGTTGAACCAGTCGAGCTTTTGGCGGTTGAAGATCGGATTGGCCACCTGCAGGCTGCCCTTTTGGAAATTAGCGACAAAATCAGGAAGCGTAAAGATTTCCCGGTTATCTTTCGGCGCCCAGCCCAAAAGCATGATAAAATTTAGAATCGCCTCCGGCAGAAAACCCTGGGTCAAAAATTCTTCACAGGAAACGCTGCCTTTTCTCTTGGAAAGTTTACCACCCTCAGGGTCCAGAATATCGGTGAGATGGCCAATTTGGGGTGGTTCAAAACCCAAATAACGGTACACTAAAAGGTGAATCGGGGTGGAGGGCATCCAATCATGGCCGCGAAAAACATGGGAAATTCTCATCCCGTGATCATCCACCACGGCCGCCAGATGATAGGTAGGAAAGCCGTCGGACTTAAGTAGGGTCGCGTCGGCCACCGCCGATGATTCCCAAGAAATTTCTTTCCCCACCACAAAATCGCGAAAACTGATTCGCCCATCGGCAGGGACCTTCAGCTTAATGGCACCGCTGGTTAAATTTTTCCCTCGGCAGGGATCCCGAAGCTCCTTGGAATAACCTTCTTTTTTGGCGTTTCTGGCCTGGCATTGGCAGTAAAAAGCATGGCCCTCGGCCAGCAATTTTTTAGCCGCTTCCCGATACAAATCTAATCGTTCCGACTGAATATAATACTCATCCCAGACAATGCAAAAAAGTTTAAGCATCCCGCCTATCTTCTCTTTGGCTCCCGCCACATTGCGCCGTTGGTCGGTGTCCTCAATTCTTAAAATAAAATCACCCTTTTTACTTTTGGCAAAAGCGTAAGCATACAAAGCCGTCCGCAAACTGCCGATGTGCAATAAACCGGTGGGGCTGGGGGCAAAGCGGGTGCGAATCTCATTCATCTTGGCTTGATTTTAGCACGAACGAAAGCTATACTCAAAATAGTCTGCCATGGCCACTTTAACCCAAACTGCTTATCTCACCAGGAAAATAATGCTCTTCGGCGCTATCGGTTTGGTGGCCATTGTGATTTTAAAAATTTCCCTGGGCATTGTCGGCAATACCTGGCGCAAGCTTAATCCGCCGGCGCCGCCCTCGCCCACCGTCACTTTCGGTCCGTTGCCCAAGTTGGTTTTCCCCGTCTCGCCGACAGGCGGACCAAAATTAACCTTTAAACTGGAAACTATCCAAGGAGGGCTGCCGAAATCGCCTACTCAGGCCAAGGTTTTTTTTATGCCCTTGCCCGGGCCGAATCTTTTGGCGTTGGACCGGGCCCAACAAAAAGCCCAGAAAATGGGCTTCCGCAGCGATGTCGAAAAAATCAGCGACACCGTCTACCGCTGGAACGACCAGAAAAAACCGCCGACCACCCTGGAAATGGATATTAACAACGGCAATTTTCATTTACTCTATCCATATCAGACCGATCAGGCGATTTTGGGCCAAAAAAATCTACCCACCAACCAGCAGGCCGCCCAGGAAGCCAAAAACTTTCTGCTGACCAACGACCTGTTGACACCCGACCTGGCCACCGGCAGCGCCGAATTCGACTATCTAAAATTTATCAGCCCACAGTTGACCTCGGCAATTTCGCTTTCCGAAGCCGATTTTGTCAGAGTTAATCTTTTCCGGACCGGGCTGGAAGGGCTAAAAATTCTGCCGCCCAACCCTAAAGAAGCCTTAATTTCCTTCCTTTTTTCCGGGGCCAGGGAAACGGGCAAAAGATTGCTGGAAGTCAGCTACACGTATGCGGCCATCGACCCGGAAACTTTTTCCACTTATCCGCTGAAAACGGTCGTTTCGGCTTGGCAGGAGATGCAATCCGGCCAAGGCGACATTGCCTTTCTGGGCCAAAATCCGGAAGGCAATATCACCATCCGCCAGGTTTATCTGGCTTATTATGATGCCCAGGAACCGCAAAATTTTCTGCAACCGGTGTTTGTATTTGAGGGCGACAAGAATTTTATCGGCTACGTGCCCGCTATCGATCCTAAATGGACGGAGTAATTGTTTCCCAACGGTGATTGGAAAAAGCCCAGTTAATTAATGCGGCGGTTTCACCAAACCGATCCTGACTACCCAACACCACGCTGATGATGCCCCGACCGTCTCTTTCCGCGTAGCCCACCAGGCATTCGCCCGCTTCTTCGGTCCAGCCGGTTTTAAGTCCCTTCAAACCCTCTACTTTCCCCAAAAGAGCGTTGATACTGAAAAGTTGGTGGATAATTTTGCCGGTCACGTCGGTCACGGTAATTTTGGGCGTCGCCACCACCTTGTCAATGGTTGGGTTTTTTAAGGCCACGGCTGCCAGGCGGGATAAATCCAAGGCGGTGGTGTAAGAAAAATCGGTCAGCAATCGGCCGTTGGCGTCACTATCCAAGCCGGTCGGATTAGCAAAATGTGTCTCAGTTAAATTTAAATCTTGAGCTTTTTGATTCATCGCCGCCACGAAAGCTTTTTCTCCCCCCGGATAATTTTGGGCCAAAGCCTTCGCCGCGTCATTGGCCGAAGCCACCAACAAACCATAAAGCAGATTGCCGACGGTAATTTTTTCGCCTTTTTGCAAGCTCATGTCCTGCTCCTGGTCGTTAACACCGGCCACGGTCAAAATTTCTTCAAGTCGCCAGTGGTCTAAGGCCACCAGAGCAGTCATGATTTTGACGGTCGAGGCGGGCAATAAGCGGGTCTTTTCATTTTTGCCATACAGCAAAACCGAGGAATCGCGATCCAAAACCAGGGCGGCGCGGGCCGTCACCTGCGGCGTCTGCGGACCGACAAAAACCGGATAATCCGCTGCCGGTGCGGTTACACTTAGGGATTGGACCTCCGGAGTTTGCTGCCTTAGACCAACCGCCGAGTACCAATTTTGACCAGGGAGAAGAAAAAAACTCAGGGCAAAAACAAAAAACGCCGCCCGTTTGATTTTAAGGCCGACAAAATTTTTCTTCCTCCCCCTCATTTCTTTGGGTAATATCCGATTTTAGCCACTAAAATCTTCTAATAATTTTAATAAACGATTA
>CAZTHI010000027.1:0-10288 GCA_964613135.1 uncultured Gammaproteobacteria bacterium | reverse complement strand
GAAGATTTAAAAACCAAATTAAATCGGTGATAAATAAATAGTTTTCGTAAAGCTCCAGAAAAGCGCCGATTAGGCCGGCCAGATTGCTTTGGAAAGAATAGACGGCGCGCAAATACATCTCGGCGCTACCCACGGTAATCTTTTGCCAAATCGCCATCAGCCCCAGATAAACACTTAAGAAAAAGGTGAAGATATTTTGCGGCAGATAGGTCAGAAAATGGCTGGTCTCGCGCTGCCGCCGGATGCGGATACCGCCGCTGATAATTTCCTCCTGGATCTTTTTAATTCTCCCTAAAAAATAGTCGCTTAACCCTAAAATTTTAACTTCGTAAACCGACCGCGCTTTAATAAGATACCAGTACATCCAGCCCCACAAACGATATTTAGTCGTGAGCCCGCTTTCGAAATTGTATTCCATTTTGGTGTATTTGGCATCGATAAAAAACTCCGGGATGGCCAAAAGAAAAATCACCACGGCAATCAGGGGATTAAAGAAAAAAATCAAGGAAAAAGTCGACAGCAAGCCAAAGGAGTAGTTGGGAACATTGGACAGCGGCCAGGCCAGCCCCCAGGCCCGACGGCCGCTCTCCCGCTCTACCTTGTTAAACCGATCCTTAAATTGCGGGTCTTCAATGGTCTTCATATCCAGTTGTGCCATCTTTTGGGAAAGTAAAACATCAATATGCGCCGAGAAAACTTTGGCGGTGGCAAATTGGAGAAAGCCGGAAATTCTGATCAGCCCCGATTGCATCACGCCCAGGGAAACCCGTAAGAAAAACAGCCAAGCCAAGTATTTGGCTACGGTTTGCCAAAGCGGGTTGCCGATGTTTTGCACTAAGGCATCGATGGTTAACTTTTCCAAGAAAAAGGTGGGGAAAATCAGTAGCCCGCTAAGGGTATTGATGATAAAAATGGCCGCCAAAAGTTTGGGGTTAGCGCTCCAAACCAATTTAACGGTTTGGGAAAAAGTAAAAAATACCTGGTGCAAACCCATGACAATTTTTTTGGGGGTTAAACTGCGAATTTTCATTTCCGGGGAGAGATTTTCGCAAAACCACAGTATTTTTGCAGCGCTTTCGGCACCAAAACCGACCCGTCTTTTTGCTGATAATTTTCCAAAATCGCAATGACTGTCCGACCGATGGCAAAGGCGGTGGCGTCATTCATATAAACAAACTGTGTTCCCCCACTTTTAACTCTGACTCTGGTATTAAGCCTTCTTGATTGATAATCCGTCATATAGTCGGAAGTGTGGGTCTCCCGATAACAATCTTGGCCGGGCAACCAGGCATTGATATCCATTTGCCGATAGTCGGGACCACCCATATCCCCGGTGCAAATTTTGACGACTTGATAAGGAATCTCTAAACCTTGCATTAGATATTCTTGGATCGCCACAATGAACTCCTGCTCTAAATCGCCGTTTTGCGGAGTGGTAAAAGATTCCATTTCAATTTTGTCGAACTGATGAACCCGCAAGATCCCCCGGGTATCTTTACCGTAGGCGCCCGCTTCCCGTCGGAAACAGGTCGAAAAGCCGAGATATCTTATCGGCAGATCTTTCTCATTAAGAACTTCATCCAGGTGTATCGAGCCAAGGGTATGTTCGGCGCTGCCGATTAGATATTGATTATCTCGCGGCAAAAAATAGCGCTCAATTTCTGTTTCTGGACTAAGACGGGCCATCCTGACATAAACCTCAGGCTTGATAAAAACCGGCGGAACGACCGGAATAAATGGTTTAGAAGAATATCCTTTTTTAACCTTATCGGCAATCGTTTTTAAAATTTTTTCATCTGCCAGGATATTAAAAACATGCTGGACCAGGGCAAATTCCAAGAAGGCCGCTCCACCCATAAGATAGCCTAGTCTGGTTCCGGAAACCTTAGCGGCAGTTTTAATATCAATCACGCCCAAAGCTTCACCCAACTCGACATGGTCTTTCGGCTTAAAAGCGAATTTTTTCGGTTTCCCCCATTTTCTTAAAACCACATTTTCCAATTCGTCTTTACCGACCGGCACATCTTCAGCGGCCGGATTGGGAATTTCGTAAAGTAAATTTTTCAGCTCTTCTGCCACTGCCTTTAAATCCGGCTCAAGCCGCCGCAGGACTTCTTTAATTTTCTTGCCCTGCTCAATATCCGCTTTACCCAACTTATTGCGCTCCCCCCGCCATTTTTCGATTTCGGCAATCAGTTGGCGCCGGGTCGCATCAACCTTTAAAACCCGGTCCACAATGGCCGGGTCGCCGCCCTTGTCGGCAACGCCTTTTTTAATCTTTTCCGGATTTTCGCGAATAAAATTGATATTCAGCATTGGTGGCTATTAGTATATCAAATTTCCGACACCGGTTTTACTCTTCCCCCTTTTTTTCCCGCAAACAAGCTTTCAGAAAGCTGGAAAAAAGAGGATGGGGAGCCAGCGGACGCGACTGGTATTCCGGATGAAATTGAGTGCCGATAAAAAAGGGGTGCTCTTTGAGCTCGATTGCTTCAACTAATTCTCCGTCAGGCGAAATCCCGCTGACAATCAGACCCGCCTTTTCTAGCACCTGTCGATAACGGTTGTTAAATTCATAACGATGACGGTGTCGTTCTAAGATAATTCCGGTTTTGCCATAGGCCTTACTTAGTTTAGTCCCGGATAATATTCGACAGGGCCAATTACCCAGCCTAATGGTGCCACCATACTGATGTTTTTCTAAATACTTTTTCTGATCAGCCATAATGTGAATCACGGGATGTTTTGTTTTGGGATTCACCTCGGCAGAGTTGGCGTTGGTAAGACCACAAACCTGTCTGGCAAAATCAATTACCGCCATTTGCATACCAAAGCATAAGCCTAAATAAGGAATTTTATTTTCTCGAGCAAATTGAGCGGTTTTAATTTTTCCCTCTGTTCCTCTTGACCCCCAGCCCTGAGGAACAATAACACCATCATAACCCCGCAGTGACTCCGTCCCAGTTTTCTCAATTTCCTCACTGTCAACCCAACTAATTTTTGGTAAAATTCCATTTTCCCAACCGGCATGCTTTAAAGCTTCGATCACCGAAATATAAGAATCAATCAGGCTAAAACTGCCCGTTCGAAAGTACTTTCCCACCATGACCACCTTCACTTCTTTTTGGGCAGCTTTAATTCTACTGATCAATTTTTGCCAATCACGAAGATCCTTCTTGTCCGATTTTTTTAATTTTAACTTTTTAATAATTTTGGCGGAGAAATTTTGTTTTTCTAACAAAAGGGGCACTTCATAAATTGAGGCCACGTCAGGATTGTCAATAATTTGCCAGTCGTAAAGATTGCAAAAAAGAGCCAATCTTTCTTGCCGTCGTTGATCGATTGGACTTTCGCTTCTGGTTACCAAGAAGTCGGGCTGAATTCCCATTGAGTTAAGAATATGAACCGAGGTCTGGGTTGGTTTAGACTTGAGTTCTCCCAGGCTTTTGATAACCGGAAGATAACTGACATGAATATGAATAACGTCATTCGGATATTTAAGTTTTAAAATGCGCGAGGCCTCAAAAAAAATGCCGTTCTGATATTCGCCTGCCGTTCCTCCGAGCTCAATAATAATAATTTCGGCCTTGTTTTCCTTACCCGCCATCATAATTCTTCTGATAATCTCGTCCGTGACGTGAGGAATAGCCTCCACGTCTTCACCTTCATATTTAAAAGCCCTTTCTTTTCTAATAACTTCAGCATAAATCTGGCCGGTGGTAATATAATTAACTCTCTTTAAGCTCTCGTTTAAAAAGCGCTCATAATTGCCTATATCCTGATCCGTTTCGACACCGTCAGCGGTCACAAAAACCTCACCGTGTTCTTGGGGCCTAATTGTTCCGGCATCAAGATTCAGATACATGTCAATTTTTACCGGGGTAATTTTGTATCCGCGGGATTTAAGAAGAAGGGAGATGGCAGCCGTGGTAATTCCCTTACCTAAGCCGGAAATCACTCCGCCGGAAACAAAAATGAATTTTTGCTTACGCATACAACCCCAGCTCTTTACTTACTCCCTGCATTGCTTTCAGGGTAATTTCTACAAATTCTGGCAGGGAGACACCCAATTTTTCTTCACATAGGGCAATTTCAGCGCGCCTGGTGCCGGCGGCGAACTTTTTTTCGCCAAACCGGCGCAAAACCATTTCCACCGTGACGTCGGCCAATTTTTTGGAGGGCAAAACCAAACAAGTAGCGACAATCAAGCCGGTTAAGCTGTCGCCGCAAAATAAAGCCCAGTCCATCTTTGATTGCGGCTCAATGCCGGTGTTGTGCCAATTATGAGCGGCCATGGCGTGGGCGGTTTCTTCCGGCACCTCAAAACCTTTTTCGCGCAGCATTTCGGTGACCCGTATTCCCTGTTTTTCGACCGGTATTTCCGGCCGGTAATCACCGTCATGTAACAGCCCTGCCATCTTCCATTCCTCTTCGTTAATTTTCAATTCTCCATTATCAATTTTCAATTTGCGCGCAAGCGCGCCCATCATTGCCTCCGTGGCCATCATGTGTTTAATAATATTTTTGTTGGGAACGTTGGCGTTCAAAAATTTCAAGGCTTCTTCGCGGATAATCATTTTTTTCTTAAACTTTCTAATTCTTCTAATAACTTGCCGATTATTGGTTCTTTGACATGAGCATGCGCATTTTCCCAAAATTCATCAAGCTTTTTTGGGTCGGCGCCGGCCAATTCATATTCTAGGGCTTGCCAGGCGGTGGCGATTTTTCCCAATTGGTACAAAATATTTGCCTCACGGGTGGCCCCAGTTGAATTTTCCGCCGCCTGTTCTTCCCAAAACCTAAAAACCTTATTCCCATTTTCAATGCCAGAAACCATTTCTTTTATTGTTTTTTCTTCCTCATCAATGTTCTTATCGTTAATTTGTTTTGTCCCTCTCTGAATCACGATATCGCCGGTAATTGCCTCCGTCAAATCGTGAATTAAAGCCATGCGGAGCAATTTATTAATATCGACAGCATCAAGCTCGTCTTCCAGAAGCATTACCAAGAAAGCTAATCGCCAGGAATGTTCGGCCACGGTTTCCGGCTCCGGTATTTCTTCACGAACCCAACCGGAACGATGAACTTTTTTTAGATTGCCTGCCTTAAGAAGAAATTGCGCCAGATCTTTCATTTCATTTTTTACGAAAAATTAACTATCGCTTCTAGGCCTATCTCCATTACCAGCTTTTTAACTTCCTGTCTGTTCATTCTTTGCTCGTCAGTCAAATCAAACATTGTCTGTTTCTCGATTAAATTATCACTTAAATGCAGAATTGCCCCACTCTTAATCTTAAAGTGTTTAGCGACAGCAAAAACAGTTGCTGTTTCTAAATCTACTCCAGAGTATCCTTCTTTATTCCACCGCATAACATCTCTCCAGGTTTCTCCCAACATAGCTGATGTTGTAAATAATTTACCTCCATAAGAGTTCACCCCATTTCCTTTCAATTTCCTTTCAATCCAATCATTTACTTCTAGAGAAGGACTAATGGATCCCTCATCCCTCATATACCAATTCGACGAACCATCTCCGGGGAAACAGGAATCGGGAATTAAAAGATCATTATGTTTCATTCCTTTTTTTAGCGCCCCGAAAGAACCGGTATGAATGGTAATTTTTGCTCCCAGAATTGCACCGATGTGGACAAATTCAGAAGCAATTGATCCGCCGTAAGAAATTGCAAAAAGAACCCTTTTATTATTAATAATCCCCGCATACATTCGCTCATCCAGCTCCTCAAATTTTTCAAACAAGCTCCTGGCAATCTCCACATCACTTTTAATATGCCAACCACCATAAGTTAAAACCCCATCCAGAGTATATGTCGAGGGAAGTTTTAAGCCCCTGAGGAAATCATTTTTTGTCAGCTCTTTATACATTCTTATTTCTCCGGCCTTAATGGTGGAAAAAGAGTGCCTTCGCGGGAAGTAACCCCCTCCAGGGTCCAAAAAAGTCTTTCGCTGTGGGCATAACCGCTCGTCGGCGGCATCCCATACTCCAACATCTCCACGAAATCAGTGTCCAGCATTTGGGCTTCATCATCGCCAGCCTCTCTGGCAGATTGTTGCTCCTTAAATCTTTCCAACTGATCCAAGGGATCGTTGAGTTCGGAATAGCCGTTTCCTAACTCTCGACCGCCGGCAATGACATGAAACCGCTCGGTAAACCGAGGGTCATCCGGTTTCGACTTGGCTAGCGGCGACATAAACTTTGGCTCGTTGATTAAAAAGGCAGGACCGGCGATAGTTTTTCTGATAAGTTTCCAAAGATTATCAATCAGCCGGGGCCGGTTTATTTCCCCGCTTAACTTAACGCCTTCTTTTTTAATTATTTTAAGCATCTCTTCTGTGGTGGATTTAAAAATGTCAACACCAAATTTCTTTTTTAAGATTACCGGGTAATCAATTTCTTGCCATTCGCCCCCCAAATCAAATTCTAAATCGTCAATTTTAAACTTGGTTTTTTCATAAAGCTTTTCGGCAATAAAAAGAAACATTTCTTTAACCATCTTCATATTGTCTTTATAGTCGGCATAAGCCCAATACCACTCGATGGCATAATATTCTGGCAGATGTTCGTCGCTGATGCCTTCATTTCTAAAATTGGGGCCAAAAACATAAACCTTTTCAAAACCGCCGCCAATTAGCCTCTTCAAATAGAGCTCCGGAGAAATTCTTAAATAAAAATCCTGATCCAGGGCGTTCATGTGCGTGGCAAAGGGCCGGGCGTCCGCCCCGCCGGTGCGGTGTTCCAAGATGGGCGTCTCTACCTCAATAAAACCCTTTTGTTTCATAAAGTCGCGATTTAATTGCCAAAATTTGGCTTTTCTTTTAAAAAGCTCTCTGCGAGAAGGATTCATCGTTAAATCAAGATAGCGCTTCCGGAATATTAGCTCCGGGTCCTGCAACCCTTGCCATTTTGCGGGTAGGGGGCGGATCGATTTGGTCAATAAATGAAAATCGGAGACAAGAACAGAAATTTCGCCGGCTTGGGTTTTAAAAATCTCGCCGCTCACATCAATAAAATCGCCCACATCCAGAAGAACTAATAACTTAGAACCAATCACTGACAACTTTTCTTTTTTGAAAACGAGTTGGATTTTGCCGGATTCATCCCGCAGATCCAAAAATTGAATGCCGCCATGGCCGCGAATGGCCATAATCCGGCCGGCAACCGCCACTCCGCCAGCTGGCGGATTTCCCATCATCTTTAAAGCCTCGGCGGTAGTTTGCGTGCGGCGGCAGCGGGCCGGATAGGGCGTAATGCCGAGTTTTTTAATCTGAGCTAATTTCTGGAGACGAATCTTTCGTAACTCTGTAATCGGCTGAACCATCTTAAGCGCAGTTTAGCACAAAGCAAGTCTAGTCTCAATCAATCTTTACCACCGTATAAATAATTTCACCGGCGGGAGCGGAAAATTTTACTTGATCGCCAACTTTCTTGCCCATCAAAGATTGACCTAAGGGGGACTGGTGAGAAATTTTGGCCTCGGATGGCTTGGCCTCCCACTCGCCCACCAGATGAAAAATATTAACGCCGCGATCGGATTTAACCGTCACCCGGCAGCCCAAGCCCACTTGTTGGCAATCGGCATGACTTTGGTCAACCACTGCCACCCGCTTAAGCACTTCTTCCAATTCGTCCAGCCGGCCATCCACAAAAGCCAGTTCTTCTTTAGAGTTGGTATATTCACTGTTTTCCGCCAAGTCGCCCTGGAGCCTGGCCTGATATAGCCGCTCCACCAAAGCCGGCCGCTTCACGTCTTTAAGCTTGCGGTATTCGGCCTTGAGGGTTTCCAGACCTTCTTTGGTGATGAGAATTTTTTCTTCTGACATGCAAGTAATTATAAACTTCTTGTCAATGGAGCGAAACAGCGATATAATCAGGCTCAGGACGCCTTCGTTGCCGGTCCTCGACGAAGTCGGGACCGAGCATCCTGGACTAGTGGCCCAGCCACGATAAAAGGGCTAAAAAGTCGAAAAGCAATCGAAAAACTGATAAAATTGAATAGCCAAGGCGCTATCGTCTAGTGGACTAGGACACCAGGTTCTCATCCTGGTAACCACGGTTCGAATCCGTGTAGCGTCACACATAAATTATTAATTATTATGTCGGGTTCTTGCCGGCCCTTGGCCGAGCATTCTCGATCCCGACCGGAACGGTCGCGGATCGGAACATCCCGACAACGGGAGTTCGATTCTCCTAGGCGTCACCCCGCTGAGCGGGGTGGCTACCGAGCTCAGCCCGGCCACCATCTCAGCTCGGTGATCAGCCAGCTTAGCTGACTCACCCTCTTAGCTCAATAATTAGCCAGCTTATCTGGTTCACTAACTTAATGTTTTACATCTACATATTATTTTCGGAAAAAGATAAACAGCTGTATACTGGTTTTACCCCAAATTTAAAGTCTAGATTTACAGCTCATACCAACGGATTTGTAAAAGCGACAAAATTCCGAAGACCACTCAAGCTAATTTATTATGAGGCCTATTCTAACGAGCTAGATGCTAGGCGTCGAGAAAAATATCTAAAAGGCGGCAACGGAAGGGACGTCTTAAAAACACAACTTAAAGAAAATTTTAAGCAGCTAGGGTATAAAAACTTATGAAGGGTTAAAGATTATTTCTTCTTGTAGGGGTAACTACATAAAACATTATCAGGGGGTTCAATTCCACAAAAATAATCGCATATCGAAATATTTTTCACCGCGCATTTGTGTTGATTGCTTTTGTCTTCTTCATTCCAGGGACATTCATCCTGCTGCCAGCTTATTTTTCCCTTAGCGGTGTTTAAATCAATATCCATGTTGGCTCCATCCAACTTTCTGATTGTCTTATTTTTTACCTTCACACCTCATACTTTACCATTTCACGCTCCACCTTGCAAATCTTTGTTATAATCAAATTGGTGCTAACCAAACCTGTCCGCAGCCCATTTTGGTTTAAAACTTGCATTTGGTGGTTGGCCGTGTTAGGATAGCATTGTATTTCCAAAAGGAGATACTCTTAATTGCTAATTCCCCCCGGTTCTTTACGACCCGGGGGTTTTTCTTGCTTGAAGTCTAAGAATGGCCTAAAATAAAAACGTGAGGAAAAAAATTTCGGTTCAGTTTGACGGCAGTAATTTCTATAATAAGGTCAAAAAAATTCTACCCCAAGTCCATTTAACTGATTATAATTACGCCGGCCTAGCTCGGTTGATAACCGAAACTCCACCAGACCAAATAATTTATTATGTAGGCGAGATTAGAAAATATCCTGGGAATAAAAAGTCTGAAAGTCTTTATGCGAGCCAGCAATCCCTATTTCTAAACCTAAGAAAGCAAAATATCGACATCAAGCTTGGTTATCTTCTGATGTCTGGTGGAAAATTTCACGAAAAAGGTGTTGACGTTCAAATTGCAGTTGATATTGTCCGCGGATCAATAAAAAACGAATATAATAAATTTTATCTTATTTCTTCCGATACCGATTTATTACCAGCCATACGAACTGCTAAAGATGAGGGTAAAGAGATTATCTATGTTGGTTTTGAGAATTTTATCAGCCGCGCTCTCCAGAAAAATTGCTCTTCTTACCTAATTCTAAAGAAAGATCAAATTCTAAAGTTTGCAAAAGTTAAAAGAATCTAGCGCGTTGATGTTAACCAAAATCCTGTCCGCGGCCCATTTTGGTTTAGAAACTTTACCGGTGGAAGTCGAGGTCAACCTCGCCACTAAAGGTTTCCCCGGCTTTACCATCATCGGCTTGCCTACCAAATCGGTGGAAGAAGCCAAGGAGAGGGTTAAAACCGCCTTAGTTAATTCCGGCATCGATTTCCCGCAGGCCAAAATCATTGTTAACCTGGCGCCGGCCGATATTCCTAAAGAAGGCTCCTGTTATGATTTACCAATTGCGGTTGGCATTCTCAATTCATTGGGCCAAATTCGCCTGCCGGCGGAAAAATCATTTTTTTACGGCGAGCTTTCGCTGGATGGCAGTTTACGGCACAGCAAAGGTGTTTTTCTACTGGCCTTAGCTGCCAAAAATCTTAAAGTGGCCAATCTTTTTGTCCCCCTTCCTTCGGCCAACGAAGCGGCCGTCATTAAACATCTCAATATTTATCCCGTCAGCTCGCTAAAGCAACTGGTTTCTCATCTGGTTGGCCTCACGCCAATTCAAAGATTAAAAATAACCACCAAACAATCAGCCTCGGCTTTGGCCAATCAAGCGACCGCAGAATTTGATTTCGCGGAAATCATGGGTCAGGAACAAGCCAAGCGGGCCCTGGAAATTGCTGCTGCCG
>CAZTHI010000026.1:0-12218 GCA_964613135.1 uncultured Gammaproteobacteria bacterium | reverse complement strand
GGCGAGCCCGACGGAGGTAGTAGGCAAGCCTCCCGCGGAAGGCAAAGAGGCGCCAAGGCCTGAAGTTGCCCCTGATGATAAGGGCCGGTCGGGCTTTATTAGGTTGGCCGAAACACCACCAGACGATTCCTAGATTATGCTGAAACCCCCAAAAACCAAGGCCATTAGATTGCAACCAAATCGGGCGCTGAAGGACTTAACCGTCCGCGCGGAACTTGATCGAGCTTTCAGAGTACCTACCGATCTGGACGAGCCGACCACTGAAGATATAAAGGTTCCATACGCGTCGCCGTACGATGATGGTTCTTAAATAAAATTATGCCGGAACTTCCTGAAGTTGAAACTATCAGCTTGCAATTAAATCGAGCCCTAAAGGGCTTGGCTGTCCGTCAAGTTCAGATTTTAAGCCCCAAGAATTTTATCGGCAACCCCAAAGATTTAATTGGCCAAAAAATTACCGGGGTTGGCCGCCGGGCGAAAATGATTCTCATCCGGCTAGCTGATGGCAACTGCTTGGCAATTCATCTCAAGCTGACGGGCCAGCTGATTTATGCTCCCGAACAAGGGCCCAACAAGTTCACCCGGGTGATTATTGAATTTAATGACGGCAGTCATTTATATTTTAACGATTTAAGAAAATTTGGCTGGTTGCGGCTGGCCTGCGAAAAAGAGCTGCAGACGGAAAAACTCGGGCCGGAAGCCAACAATGAAAAAACTTTTAGCTTGGAGTATTTCGTCCAAGTCCTGAGCCGCTCCCGTAAGCCGGTGAAATCGGTTTTATTGGATCAGGAGAAAATTGCCGGTATCGGTAATATTTATGCCAACGAAGCCTTATTTTTGGCCGGCCTTTTACCCAGCCGGCCCGCCAACTCTTTAAAGCCTCAAGAAACCGCCAAATTGAGGACAGCGATTATCGGTGTTTTGCGGGAGGCGATCAAACACAAAGGGACCTCCGATCGGGACGAGGCCTACCGGCAAATCACCGGCGCCAAGGGTAATCATCAAAATTATTTATGGGTTTACGGCCGAGCTAAGCTCGGTCAGTCGTGTCGCAAATGCGGTGGAGTAATTGAAAGAATTGCCATTGGCGGCCGTGGCACCTTTTTTTGCCCGAGGTGCCAAAAGTGATTATCAAATCCATTAGTCTTCAGAACTTCCGCAACTATGCTCAAAAAGAATTGGCTTTGACGGCGGGCACGACCCTGATTGTGGGTCCGAATGCTTCCGGTAAAACCAATCTTTTGGAGGCGATCTATCTTTTGGCGACCGGCAAAAGCTTTCGGGCTGGCTTGGAAAACGAAATGATTGGTTATGGTTCGGAAATTAGTCGGATTAAGGGGCAAGTCAAGAGCGAAGAAGCAAATGATTTGGAAATTGTTTTAACCCGGGGCGAAGTGGGTGGCGAAAAAGTGGCCCGGAAAAAGTATCTGGTCAACGGCGTGGCCAAACGCGCCTTAGATTTTGTGGGCAACCTGCGGGCCGTTTATTTCCGGCCGGAAGATTTGGAATTGGTGACCGATTCGCCGTCGCTGCGCCGGAAATATTTGGACGCGGTCTTAATCCAGGTGGACCGGGAATATCTCCGCTGCTTAATGTCTTACGAAAAAGGTCTGCGCCAGCGCAATAAACTGCTAGAAAGAATCCGCGATGAAGGCGCTCCCAGAAGCCAGCTGGTATTTTGGGATCAGCTGCTGATTAAAAATGGCGAATATCTGACGGCCAAGCGGGAAGAGTACATTGGCTTCGCCAATAATTTTCAATTTTCAATTTTCAATTTTCAATTTCAGCTGGAGTATGACAAAAGTATTATTTCCCCGGCGAGATTAGAGGAATACGCCAACGAAGAAGTAGCGGCGGCCGCCACGCTGGTCGGCCCCCACCGCGACGATATTCAATTTAAAATTTTAAATCTAAAATCTAAAATTGACAGTGACCTGCACGCTTTTGGCAGCCGGGGAGAGCAAAGGTTGGCGATTTTATGGCTAAAGCTGGCAGAGTTGGAGTTTATTACTCAAGCGGTGGGCGAAAAACCGGTTTTACTTTTGGACGATATTTTTTCCGAGCTGGACGAAGGCCACCGCCATTTGGTTTTGGAGGTTATCCCTCACCAGCAAACCATCATCACCACCACCGATATCCACCAAATAGACCATTCTTACCAAAAGAAGTTTGTTACGATAGAATTAAAACCATAAAGATATATTCAAAATGCCAGAAATTACACCCCAAAATTATTATCCAGAGATAAGTCATGATCGTTTACCACAAGGTCTTATACCCGAATGCTATGCCGGCCAATTTTTATACGGAAGAGGGCTACCCAAATCATTGGCGATTAAAGATTCCGACGGAAGAGGACATCTTTACGCAGTTGAGGCCAGAACAGAGACCACAAACATTAGGAGGTGGTTAGGGGTTATTTCTGACTTTGCCGTCTTAGGAGAAAAAAGTCTAACCTGGAGGCAGCGGTTTGCTAATTTCGGGACCAAGATTTATGGCAATCCGGATGCACGGCGCTTCGCCGATGCCCTGCTTTGTTCTATCGAGCGTTCTCAGGCTGGATCTTTAACCGAGGCAATAAAAGGCGAAATGATTATTAATTCAGGATTGCCATCGGGATCAGATTTAAATCCTCAAATTGCCAAATCGATGTCTCAAATTCAGGCAGAGGCGGGTATGTCACTAAGAGAAGATGCCTGGAGCCGAGTTTTGGGCTGGCTTGACGGTGTTACCAGGGCCGGGATGGTTCCAAAAGATTCAGGAATAATTTCTCGAACATTTGATAAGATTAGACCTCGACCCGTTCCTGTTATAGAACACGCGGTTAAAATAGTCGGTAAAGATTTAAATTACAGGCGCATAATTATTGGCAACGTTAGCAGGGAAGATCAGCAAGCTTCTTGGCAGACAGACGCGGCCATAGCCAGCGCCTTTCTCCTTTTTGATAACCGGCTGGGTTTTTCTCCCCAAAAAGATTTGTTAATTGTTTCTGTTTCGTTACCCGACGTTATCAATCCCGAAAGAACGGATATTATGGAGTCCAATTTGCGCTATCTTATTGAATTTTCTGGCTATTTTGAGCCCGACAATAATGTTGCAATAGTTATTAACCGCAGCCGTGGCAGCGCTATTGATACCAAGTTAGAAACAGAAATCGGGGTACATGAAGCGGCCCATGCAGTAATTGGGGGTCGAGCGGGCACCCCTAACCAATTAGAGGCTTTTACTCAAGCGGCGAGCATGGGTTTTGGCTTTTCCTTGGCAAAATCGGAGCTGCGCAGTGGTTGGGATTATGGCAGAAAAATAACCAAGGGCCAGCTGGAAGAACTTTTCTCCGAGAATTGTACCCGTTCGGTGCCGGCCGCCGAAACGTACGGTCTTTGTCCGGCTTTTTATTGTTTCATTTATGAAAAACTGGGGCCGGAAAAATTTGTCCAGTTTATTCGACTTTTAGGTGGGTCGGCTGACGCAGTTTATTCAGAAAGCCGGGGATGGGCGGTTTTGGATCATATTGGGGACAGAAAAGATACCGATGCCTATAAATGTAGGGGAAATATAGTAGAGACAATTAAGGTTGCTATGGCGGGGGTAAAAGACTGCGAAGGAAAATCTGCGGATGATTTTATAGAGGAATTCCTGGGGGCAATAAACTCTTAATCGGACCCGGAATTTCGGAAAAAATTAGAAGTGATTAATTTAGAAATTGCCGCTTGACAAACCTTGGCAAAGTTTGCTAATATGGTGGCATATGGATACAATTAATATTTCTCTTACCAATGACCAGGTCAAGCTGGTTAATAACCTAACTAAAAGTTATCAATTTGCCAATCGAAGCGAATTCTTCAGGGCAATTTTAAGGCTTGTTTTCCGCCGGCCGGAGATGATCACCGCCGCTGATGAATTGGTCTTGGAGCCACCGGCCATCAGAAGCCGGAAAAAAATTATGGCTTCAATGAGGGCAACCGGTAAGTATCCCTCGGCTTTTCTTAAAAGCCTGGGCCGAGGCTTAAGCGAATCGGACTATTTTTCTGATTAAAATGAAGATACTGCCTCTGTCGGCAAGATTGGTTAAATACTTGACCAAAAGAAGACTAACCAACAAGTATAAAAAGCAGGCAGCGCTTCTTTCGCAAAACTTCCGCCACCCCGGTCTTCATGTGGAGAGATTAGAGCCTAAAAATCTTGGTTTTTATAGCTTCCGGATCGACCAGCAATTTCGGGCGATTTTCTTTTACATTCCAGAGAAAAACGCCATCAAGGTTATCGATATCAACGACCATTATCGGTAGTTCTAATCGAGGAATTTAAAGGTGGAGAGGATTTGGGTAAAAAGCCGTTTGCTTGACTCCGTAATATCTCTGCTATAAAGAGCGATATCAAATTCATAGTTTTTATCATTCAAAAGCACGATCGAATATACCCCTGGGTTATTATATGAGACTTCTATCGCTTGTTCTGAGTTCAGAATAAAATCAGAAACCTCCCTAATTGTCGTTGGGCCATACGAAACCACGCCTATTCGCGATATCATTTCCTGTTTTATTTCCTTCAGCGTTTTTTTGTTATCCGAGCCTATTGAAACGTCAATTCTTAACGGATCTTTAATTGTATCTAACAGATTTAATTTGGCGTCATAATTATTTTTGTCATCACTATCGTAATTGGAAGCTTGAAAAGTATCTCCTGGGGAAATTTTTCCGTCCCTTGATCCGAAAGTCGGACGTAAAAACCACATAGTGGGAATTTTTATTTGAAATCCATAAACAGAATCTGTGTGTGTTTTCCAATTAGCGGTTTCATCGAGAGCTGGGATTGACGTGGGTAAAGTGGTAATTGTAGGAGTGGGGAGGGCCTGGGGAACGGGGGAAGATTTAATTGAGGTGCGGCCCGAGAAAAAAAGCGGCGATGGCGACTAGAAGCAAAGCGACTAGACCAGTAGAAAGGCAAACCAATTTGAATTTAAAAGAACAACAGGAAAGTGGAGGAGTTGAGGGCAGTGGGGTTTCCATATACAATAGTATAAATGCAAGAGTTTAATCCGTCAAGTTTAAGACAGCTTTTTCGGCCCGGCCAGAATTCTTCCAAGGAAGATAATGGCCAGGTGACCATTATCGGCGGGTCGAGTTTATTTCATGGCGCGCCGCTTTTGGCCTTGAAAACCGCTTCGCGAATTGTGGATATGGTCTTTTTTGCTTCGCCAGAACTAGGCATGGCAAAAGTGGCGACCGAACTGAAGAGCCGGCTATCTGCTTTTATTTTGGTCCCCTGGAAAGAAATTGACAACTATCTGGCTAAATCCGAGGCGGTGTTGATTGGGCCAGGATTAATGAGATATCACAGGGAGAGCAAAGATGAATGCGACAAAGCTTGCCAGCTGACTAAAAAAGTTACCGAAACTTTGTTGACTAAATTTCCGCAAAAACAATGGGTGATTGACGGAGGGAGTTTACAGGTGATGGACCCCGAGTTTATTCCGAAAAGTGCCATTATTACTCCTAATAAAAAAGAATATCGAATGCTTTTTGGTGAACAATCGCCGGAAACGATGGCGAAAAAGTATCGCTGTCTTATCGTGGCTAAAGGCGTCGAAACTTTGGTTTATTCGCCGACGGAGTGTGTTTCGGTCAAGGGCGGCAATGCCGGATTGACGAAAGGCGGAACAGGAGATGTGCTGGCCGGACTAACCGTGGCCTTAGCTGCCAAAAACCCGCCGTTTCTGGCCGCCTGCGCCGCTTCTTATCTTGTCAAAAAAGCGGCCGACGAATTGTATGGTAAAGTTGGCTTTGCCTACAACGCTGACGATCTAGCCGACAAAGCGCCGGAGGTTTTAGGAGAATATTTTAGATAAATTTTTTTACCACCGCCGATAGGCTTTTCCCCTAATAGAAATTTCTTCGATGAAAATAGTCTTTTCTTTAACAAAAAATGAGGCACGATACTTTCCAATTCTGAATCTATGGGTAGATGGCGGAAGATTAATTAGAGGCTTGGCGAATTTTAATGGGTCTTCTTGTGAAGCATAAAAAAAGAGTTTATTTTTGATGAGTTTTTGAATAAATTGAGGAAGCTTACGAAAGGCCCGTTCGCCGCGAGGGGTAAATTTAATCTGGTACATAATTACAAAGAAAGCTCCGCTTGAATTTTTTCAAAGGGAACCCAGCCCCTTTTTTCCGCTTCGCCAATAGCCGCCTTCAGCGAATCGATGTATTCGGGATTGAGAGGAAGCTTTGTCTCTAACTCGTCAATTAGCCAGCCGGCCGGATTGGATTTTCTGGAATAGTAATCCTTGTGCGGGAGTTTATCGACAATGGCTTCGTCAATGGCAGAAAGGACATCTAGGAGAGCAAAAGTATCAAAAATAAAAAGTCTGGGGACTCCATCCTTGTCTAAAACCACCCCGGCCTTTGAGCCCCTTTCCAGTTTAAGAGTCGAAAGAGGGGTCATTTTTTTCCAGGGGATAAGCCTGGCGTTAGCTAGTTTTGTTGGCAAAATCTTTGATTTACTCATCAGCAAAAGTATAACATCGGGCCTATTAGGAATCAATGTTTTTGTTAAGCTAGCACACCTCTAGGGTGTTACAATATCTTATGGCAGAGCAGGATCCAGAAGAACCAGGACTCGACACGCCAGAATTGATATTAAAGGACGTGGTTTTAAGATCTAATCAACTTGATGCAGAAGCCGACGAGGCGCTGTTTGAAAGAAGAGACACAAAATGCAGCGGCAAAAATTAATTAAGAGGGCACAATTAATAGTCGGCTTACCCGCCAGGGTTAGGGAAACCATGGCAAGGGGACAAAGTTTTCCGGAAGATAACCTCAACGACTTGGAGATTCTTTCGGACCGCGCCAAAAAAGCTTTAGAAGGAGTAGGCCATGGCCACCGCTTCGCTCTAATTGCCTTTTTGACACCTTCAGGACAATTAGAAGGCCAACCAGACTTACTTGAAGAGATCATTAAATAATTTATTGACTAACTTTGATCCTAAACTTCTTCTGGAAAAATTTACAGGGCGAAAAATAAATCCGACAGAGTTTAAAATTGTCGACCAGAAATTGGGAAAAAGCGCTTCTTGGCTGGACGGGAAAGGGGCGGGAGTTGATTTTGACCAGGGATCAAAATACGTTTGGCTGTGTGTTTGCCATGAAATGGCCCATATAGCTTTATGGGAACCTCCGGCCTGGGATGAAAATCCAAAAATCAGAGAAATTCTGGTTAAAAACCAAAATTATCGATCCCAGGATTCTTACTTTCTTAAATATGATTATGATTTTCGCTACGCGATTGAGCAAACAATAGCATTTTTATTACAAGCAGCCTGTGAAGAGAAGGCTGGTTTAAGGCCGTTAAAATGGGAAGATTGGGAATCAACTTTTAAAGAAAATGGCGTTTTAGAATTTGCCAAATTATTTTGGAAACCATGGTCGAAATATTTGAAAGACTTGAATAAATATTCAAAAATTGATAATTTTGTTCTGGAAGTTTTGGGAGAGTATTTTAGGTAACGCCCCGCGGCTTGACAAACGGAAATACTTCCACTATTATTGGAAGTAATTCCACTACGATGAAAAGAAATAGAGCGGCCAAAGAAGCTGTCATCAACTATCTTTTAGAAAATCCGGATAAGCGGTTTTATCTGACACAGATTGCCGCCGCCACTTCAGTTTCAGATTCAACCGTTCAACGCATATTAGAGATTGAGGTTCGAAGGAAATTTGTGGTTAAAGAAAAAACCGGCAATTTGAGTTACTATTTTGTTGACTTAGAGAACCCATTGGTTAGAGAAGCAAAAATAAGCAGAACCCTGGGCGAGATTGCCGAATTAATTGATCAAATAAAAGAAGACTCCGTTAAAATTATTCTTTTTGGCAGCTGCGCTAAAGGAGAGGACACCGCCGACAGTGATATTGATCTTTTGGTGCTCGCAAATAGGAAAGAATTTATTGAAGAGGCTATTCGGCGACAGAAAGCGAAAAGAGTCATCAGGGTGATTACCAAGACATATCCTGAATGGGTCAGCTTGCCCAAAGAAAATGCCTATCTTTATGGCGAGATCAATAAGGGGCGGGTTTTGTGGGAGCGGCGGTATGGATGAATTTGAAAAGTGTCTTAAAAGCAAAAAGATTATTCCGGCGTCCGGCATACAGGTAGAAGTTCAGATTGAAATTAAAGAGGCGGCCGAAGATCTGAAAGACGCCTGGGAGCTTTTTAAGAGGAAGAGATTTAAATACGCGACGGTGACGGGTTATTATTCTTTATTCCACGGCGCCCGAGCCCTGTTTTATTCTCGTGGATATCGCGAAAAAAGTCACTATTGTTTAAAGATAGCAATCGAAAAACTTTTTGTTGACGAAAAGACTCTTGGTCCAGAGTATCTTGGCTATTTTAACGATGCCATTGGCTTGAGGGAAGCAGCCGATTACGAAAGCCAGTATTCCAGGGCTGGCGCCGAGCGAGCGATCAAAGGAGCCGAAGAATTCTTGACCGTCGCGAAGGAAATTTTGAAAAAATAAGAGTCCCGAGGTGTGCAATATTAGAGGAATTCCTGGGGGCAATAAACTCTTGATTAACTCGGAATTCCGCAAAAAATTAGAAGTGATAAAATTATGACAAGTAAAGAACTTCCCGATTTGGAAGAATTCAAAAACAAAAATTTCGACCTGAATAATTTTGAACTTAATTTGCCTGACGACAAAGGGCCGGCGATTCCCGGCGAACCAAAAATTAGGTCTGGTCATAGTCGGGGATATGCCCTGGATCTTGGTTGGCTTGACCAAAGCCCTTCAAGAGAAAAAATGGATTCGAGCAGTATAGAGTTTCACAGTCCTCTCTATCTTAGCCAAACCTATCGCTCTTTTTTTGCCGCCATTGATGCCGCGATTGAAGAATTAAATTTTAATCCCATTATTGCTGACTATTTCAAAAGAAGAACTCCCCGCGCCTATGATTTTGCTTATTTTACGGCAGAAGATGAAGCTCAATTAAACAGAAACATAGCGCTGTAGAAACAATTTTATTTAGACATGATGCCGCTTTATGTCTACCTGCGAAAAAAGGGCTACTCGTGGTATGATTTAACCGGGTAAAAATGATTAAAATTACCGACCAACAAAAAAGGCTTATTGAAGAGAAAGCGATTGCCCTGGCGACTGCCGATTTGAATAGCACTCCAAACGTCGTCGGCGTTGCTTGTTGCAAAGTTGTGGACGATAACAAAATTTTGATAACGGATAATTACATGAATAAAACCAGAAAGAACTTGCTGGAGAATAAGAAAATTGCGATTGCCGTCTGGAGTAGAGATGAGAAAGAGGGGTATCAATTTAAGGGGATGGCAGAGTATCTTAAGAGTGGTGAATGGAAAAAAATGGTGGATAGCGATCCTGACAACGAAGGGTTGTCCCATAAGGCAGCCGTTTTAATAACGGTGGAAGAAATTTGGGATTTAGTTAGCCCGAAACTTTTGGCCGCCAAATAATTTCTTCTTGCTTTTTCCGCAAAAAGTGCAATAATTGGCCTAGTGTACGTTCCCAAGTTCACCATCACCAACGAAATTTTGGCCAATATCGGTTTGATTGAGGCGGCCAAAGAGGTGATTGAAAACGCCCCCCTGATTCCCATTTATGAAGCCCGGTTTGTCAAAGAGGCAATTTTGCGCACCGTTCACCACGGCACCCATATCGAGGGCAACGATTTAAGTTTAAACGAAGCTAAAAGAGTGATTGACGGCGAGAATATTGTCGGCCGGGAGCGGGACGTTCAGGAAGTGATCAACTACCGTCGGGTGGTCGATTGGCTGGAAAAAATCGCGCCCAGGCAGGGTTTGGAATACACCCAGGAGATGTTGTTACAGATTAACCGTTTGGCCGGTGAAAGAATTATGGACGCCGGCCGGGCCGGAAGTTTGCGGCAGACTAAGGTGGTAGTGAAAAACAATCGCACCGGCGAAATTGTTTTTCAGCCGCCGCCGGCCATCGAAGTGCCGTTTTTACTGGAGGATTTCTTTATTTGGCTAGACGCCGAGTCTGGTCGGAGGGTTCACCCTGTCTTGCGAGCCGGGATTGCCCATTATGTGTTGGTGGCGATTCATCCTTTTGCCGAAGCCAACGGCCGGACGGCCCGCGCTTTTGCCACTTTAATTTTGTATGCCGAGGGTTACGACATCCGTCGCTTTTTTTCTTTGGAGGAATATTTTGACAAAGATGCGGCCCGGTATTACCAGGCGATAGGGGCGGTCGATCGGACGGCGGGAGATTTAACCGGCCGGGAGCTGACCACTTGGTTGGAATACTTCACTCAGGCGATGGCGGTGGAGCTGACGCGGGTTAAAGAAAAGGTGAAACAGTTGTCTCTGGATTTAAAAATGAAGGGCAAAATCGGCTACCAGATTCCCTTAAACGAGCGCCAGATGAAGTTGATGGAAGCGTTGCAGCAAAACGGCTCTCTGACCACGGTGGAGGCCAGAAAAGTGGCGCCGGAGTATTCGGACGACACCCTGACGCGGGATTTTAATTATTTTGCCAAAAAGGGTATTATAAAGAAGGTGGGGAAGACCAAGGCCGCCAAGTATATTTTAAAATGAAGCCAACCGAGCCGCAGTTCTTGTACATGATTTTGGTTTTGCCGACCCTGTTCGGGTTAACGCTGATCGGCGAGGGTTTAAATAAAATCTTGGGTAATGAAAGGCAGGGTTGGCTGTCGCTTATCTTTGGGGCGTTGTTCATTCTGGTGGTGATTTTTGCCTGGTGGTTCTTTTCTTCGAACATATGAAATTTAAAAGATTGGCGAAGTATTTCTCCGAGTTGGAAAAAACTGCCTCCCGTAACGAGATGACGGTTATTTTAGCTCGGCTGATCGCCGAAGCGAGCCCAGAAGAGGTGGATAAAATCTGCTACCTCTCGTTGGGCCGGCTGGCGCCACAATACGCGGGCATCGAGTTCAACCTGGCGGAGAAATTGATGATCAGGGCGGTGGCCCTGGCCGTCGGTTTACCCGAGGCAGAAGTGAGCCGGGAAGACAAAACAATCGGCGATTTGGGGGAAGTAATATACAATTTAAAATTTAAAATTGAAAATTTAAAAACCTCAATCCCGTCAGTTTCGGAGGTATACCAACGGCTTTTGGCGATTGCTCAGGATAGCGGGGCGGGGTCGGTGGAAAGGAAGATAAGCCAGATGGGTCGGCTTTTGGCGGTTGTGGACACGCTTTCCGCCAAATACATCGCTCGCATTCCTCTGGGCAAACTACGAATGGGTTTTTCGGACCTGACGATTTTGGACGCCCTGTCCATGCTGGTGGCTGGCGATAAAAGTAAAAGAGTCGAAATCGAAGCCGCTTTTAGCGTCCGGGCCGATATTGGCCAAATTGCGAAAACAACCAAACTTAAGGGTTTAAGAGGTTTAAAGGGTTTAAGGGTGCAATTGGGGGTGCCGGTGATTCCAGCCTTATGCCAACGGCTGCCGAGTCCGGAAGAGATGATTAAAAAAATGTGCCGACCGGAGGTCGAGCATCCTCGTGCCGATCAAGGATCGGCAACGGGAGGCGAGGTAGCGGTGGAGCCGAAATACGACGGTACCAGACTGCAAGTACATTTCGGCAAAATTCAAATTCCAAAATCCAAAGTTCAAATTTTTACCAGGAATTTAGAAAACGTAACCGTAATGTTCCCGGATGTTGCCAGGGCGGTGGCGGTCGAGGTTAAGGCCAAAGAGGTCATTTTGGATGGGGAAGCGATTGGTTTCGATCCCAAAACAGGTAAATTTTTGCCTTTTCAGGAAACGATCAAAAGAAAACGGAAATACGAAATTGGCCAAACCGCCAAAGATATTCCTTTAAAGTATTTTACTTTTGATATCTTGTATAAAGACGGGCAAGACTTGCTGGCAGTGCCTTTTGCCAAGCGCCGCCGGCTTTTAGAGCAGACGATTACCAAAACAGGCGGCACTATTGTGTTGTCACCACAAATTGTCACCACCAGCGCCGACGAATTAAGGCAATATCACGGCCGCCAAATCAGCAAAGGCTTGGAGGGCGTGGTGGTCAAAAAATGGCAGGCGCCCTATGATCCCGGTCGGCGCGGCTTTACTTGGGTGAAGCTTAAAAGCGAACTCACCAAAAAAGGCGGCGGTTTGGCTGACACGCTTGATTGTCTGGTGATGGGTTATTATCAGGGTCGAGGTAAGCGGACAGGTTTTGGTGTGGGCGTCTTTTTGGTGGGC
>CAZTHI010000025.1:0-12493 GCA_964613135.1 uncultured Gammaproteobacteria bacterium | reverse complement strand
GTTGCGAGTCCGGCCGCGGCGGACGGCAGGCGGACGACCCAATCTTGCAGTCCGAAAGCCGCCACCAGGGGAATATTGGTATAAATATATAAAGGGAGTTTCCAATCACCAAACGATTGGAAGGAAAGAGGCCAAGGCCTCCCGTATTCGTCGGCGCCTGTTTTTAAAAGCGAGTAGGCGGTGTAGCCCACCGAGGCTTCATCCCGATTGAGCCCCGGCGGAATTTTTCCAAACTGCCAAAAACGGATAAATAAGCTGGCGGCGATAAACGCCACAAAAATTATGCCCAGGATAACTTTTTTCCGGTTCGCCCTCATCTGTCAAAATTATATCATCAAGCGATATTCAACTGGTATAATGGAGCTGTGAGAAAAATTAAGCAGGTAGTTAAAAAGAACCCCTTGTTTTTTGCTTTCTTCTTTCCGGCCCTGGTCGACGGTATGGCGACCCTTTTGGGCCAAGGTTTCCAATATTGGGATAGCTCACAAAGAATTATTAATGAAGCCAGCCCGGCTTATTATTTTCTCCTGGCGTCACCCTGGTTGTTTGTTTTGGGTTCGTTTATCTGGTTTATTTTTTGGTATTGGATGTTTAAGCGCTTAAAAGAACCGCTAAATTTATTTTTGGCCATTCTTTTTATTGCCGGTCATTCCTGGGGAAGTAGTGGTTGGCTAATGAAGATATTTAAAAGTTGTGGATTATACACGATTGACAATCAACCCTCGATTATTTTTGCCTGGAGTTTGCTGATTGTTTATTTTATTTCAATCGCCGCAATCGCAACCTATTGTCTTAGAGTTTATCTACGCCGCAGCCCATGAAATTTAAAATTACGATATTTTCGATTCTGCTGGCAATAAACGCTATTTTCTTCTGGCCGGTGTGGCTAAAGGGGCAAGTCCCCTTTCCCGGTGATCTGCTTTTGGCCCAATACAAACCCTGGTCAAATTATGCTTACTTTGGCTATGCCCCGGGTGCCGTGCCGACCAAATTTCAGTCGTTTGACACTTTACGCCAGCTTTATCCCTGGCGTTTTTTGGCGATTGAGCAATTTAAAGCGGGCCAGTGGCCTTTATGGAATCCTTATAATTTTTCCGGTACGCCGTTGTTGGCCAATTTCCAGTCAGCCGTTTTTTATCCGTTAAATTTATTGTATTTCCTGCCCACCGTTTCTTTTAATTGGGTCTGGTCGCTACAAGTAATGCTCCAACCATTTTTGGCCTCGCTGTTTTTCTTTTTGTTTGCGCGGCGGCTAAAAATCTCGCCACCAGGAGCCTTGCTGGGAACCATCGCTTTTGCTTACGGCAGCTTTATGACCGTTTGGCTGGAATACAATACCATTGGCCAGGTTCTTTTATGGTTGCCGGTGGCCTTGCTCTCCATCGAGTTGATGGCGGAAAAGAATTCTTTCTGGCGCGCTAGCTTGTTAGGAATAAGTTTAACCCTTTCTTTTTTAGCGGGTCATCCGCAAGACTTCGGTTTTCTGTGGACGTTTAGCTTGGTCTATTTTTTAGCGAAAGGCCGAAACCGACAGTGGGGAATTTTAGCTTTTGTGCTGCCGTTTTTACTGGGGGCGGTTCAATTGCTGCCGGGATTGGAATTAATTTTTAATTCCGCCCGGGCGCCCTTAAAGCCGGATTATTTGATGAGCGATGTTTTGCTCAAACCCTGGCAGCTAATTTTTGCCTTGGTGCCGGATTATTTCGGCAATCCCGCCACCGCCAATTATTTTTTGGGCGACACTTATATCGGCAAAGTCCTTTATGTGGGATTGCTGCCGCTAATTTTGGGTTTGCTGGCCATATTTTTGAGAAAAAATTATTGGGTAAAATTCCTGGGCACAAGCGGTTTAATCACGCTTGTACTTTCAATTGCTTCGCCGGCGAGCCGGTTTTTCTGGTCGCTGCCGGTTTTTTCTGCTTTTTCGCCGACACGGATTTTGTTTATTTTTCAGTTTTCGGTGGCGGTCTTAGCCGGATTTGGCCTGGATTGGCTGTTGGCCGGCCGGAAGCTTAAAAAAGTTTTGTCCTTGCTGGCGGGAGTGGGTTTGATTTTTTTAATCGCTTGGTTTTTTGCTTTGACGAAATTTGATTTGGTCACCCGGAAAAACTTGCTTTATTCAACCGGCCTTTTTGTGGCCAGTGCCGGAATTTTGGCGATTAGCGTCAAGCTGGTTGCCGACCGCGGCCGGAAAATTTTGTTGGCAACGCTGTTTATTTTTGTGATCGGGGATTTATTTCGCTTTTTTGGTAAAATTACCCCCTTTTCGCCCACCCCGTTTATTTTTCCCCAAGCAGAGGTACTGACTTTCTTGCAGGGAAAAGGCCTGCCTGCCGGCAGGCAGGGCATTGACCGGTTTTGGGGCTACGGCACCGCGGCCATCCCTGCCAATTATAATAGTCTTTTTCATCTTTATTCTCCCGACGGCTATGATCCCTTGTATCCCCGCTGGTACGGTGAATTTATCCGCTCCTCGGAAGACGGTCAAATCAAACCGGCGGTCCGTTCCGATGCCAATGTGGCCCCCGGTTTTGGCAAAACCGATTTTAGCGATAATAAATTCCGGCAAGAAGTTTTACGGGCGTTGAATGTGCGTTGGATTTTGGACCGGGAAGAAAATCAGGTTGGCCCGGAAACTTTTCCGGCCGCCACTTTCCCTTTAGTTTGGCAAGCGCAGGGTTGGCGGATTTATGAGAATAAGTTGGCTAAGCCCAGGGTGTATTTTGCTGATGGCGGAGGAAAAGCAGTGATAGAAGATTACCAAGCCAACCAAGTAAAGATAAGAGCGGAAACCCCCACCACCGCAACCTTAATTTTGGCCGATACTTATTATCCGGGTTGGCAGGCGTTTGCCGACGGCCAAAAAATCGAAATCCAAAGGGCCAACCACACCTTAAGGTCGGTCCTCGTGCCCGCCGGAACTCACTTGGTGGAGTTTAAATACCGGCCGTTGTCTTTTAAATGGGGTGGTTTGATTTCTCTTTTAAGCTTGGCCGGCTGGATAACCTTGGCATTTTTTCATATAATAGTTTCAAGACAAAAACATGAGCGCTAAACCGCCCTATCTTTCGGTCATTATTCCTTGTTTTAACGAATCGGAAAATTTAAAACGGGGAGTTTTGGGAGAAGTTTTTGACTTCTTGGAAAAACAGCCATTCGCCTGGGAGCTGATTATCTCCGATGACGAGTCAACCGATGATAGCTGGCAATTGGTGGAAAAATTCTTGGTCGGGAAAAAGAATGCCTTTCATCTTAAAAATAAACACGGCGGCAAACCGTTTGCCGTGCGGGCGGGTCTGGCAAAAGCTCGGGGTGAATGGGTTTTATTTACGGACATGGATCAGGCGACGCCCATTAATCAGTTGGCAAAACTGCTGCCATTTTTTAACAGCCACGACATTGTCATTGGCTCGCGGGGCATGACGAGGAAAAACTTTCCTCTTTATCGCAAGTTGGCTTCTTTTATTTTTCTTAACTTTCGGCGCCTGTTGCTTTTACCCAACATTAAAGATACTCAATGTGGTTTTAAGGCCTTTAAAAGAGAAGCGGCCCTGAATTTATTTCCCAAGCTGCAGGTGTTTCGCGTCAAAACCAAGATTTATGGTTGGCGGGTGAGCGCCTATGATGTGGAGTTGCTCTTTTTGGGTCAAAAAGCAGGCTATAGAATTGCCGAAGTGCCGGTGGTTTGGGAAGATGTTGATATCGCCAAAGGTAAACAACGAAATTTTTTGAAAGAATCAAGAGAAATGTTTAAAGAAATTTTACGGGTAAGATTAAACGACTTAAGGGGGCTCTATGATTAATATCGCGGTTTTGGGTTGGCTGGCCACGATTTTTTCCCTGTTTTTATATTCTTTTAGCCAAATTGATTTAGGTCTGACCTTAATGCAGCTGACCTTCTGGCAAAGCCTGCAAACCAGTTTTCAATATCTCGGCTATTTTCACCGGTCGTTATCAACCCAAGTTTACCTGGTGATTTTAACCGGTTTATTCGCTTTTTATTTTCTGATTTTGCGGGCCGTTCAGCAAAGACAATTTTCGGCCAGAAAAATTTGGTTTTTGGTTTTGGCGACGGCGGGCATCTTGTGGCTTGCTTACAACGCTTTTTCCTATGACCTTTTCAACTATATTTTTGACGCGAAGATTGTGACTTTTTATCACCAGAATCCTTATCTGCACAAGGCCTTGGATTTTCCTGCCGACCCGATGCTTGGTTTTATGCATTGGACGCACCGGCTCTATCCCTATGGCCCGCTTTGGCTGGCGATAACCGTGCCCTTGTCTTTTTTGGGTTTCCAAAAGTTTTTACTAACGGCCATCTTATTTAAGGGTTTAGCAGTCGCCGGTTATTTGGCTGCCAGTTGGTTTATCTTCCGGATTTTGCAAAAAACCGTTCCCAAGTTGGCCTTAGCGGGCTTAGCAATTTTTGCTTTTAATCCCTTAGTGGTGATTGAAAGCCTGGTTTCGGCCCACAACGATATCATTATGATGGCGGGGGCTCTGGCCTCTTTTTATTTGCTTCTCCGGAGCCGCCAAAAGCCAGCTATTTTGTTCTGGTTGGCTTCAGTGGGAATTAAGTTTGCGACTTTAGCCTTGTTGCCCGCCTTTTGGGTAAAGAAATTTTTTTCCCAGGTAGCCTTGTTTTTAATGATGATGGCTTTGGTGGCGGTCACCAAAAGGACGTCATTTCAACCCTGGTATTTTTTATACATTCTGCCTTTTGTCGCCTTACTGCCGGGAGCGCGGTGGCTTTTTTGGCTGACGACTAGTCTATCTGCCGGATTTTTACTGCACTACGCCCCGTTTTTATATTTGGGCAACTGGGACTCGCCCGTGCCGGAGATAAAAATAAAACTGAATTTAATTTTCTTAGTCTTAGGGTTAATTTTGGCCGGCCTGAGCCGCCTCAAAAAGATAAACTTTCCCGCCTAAAAAGTTTTGTGTCGTCAAGTATCGCCAGTCGGAAAGATTGATGGTCCTTTGCTGGTCCAGCGGCGCGCAATTAGGCAAACATGCGCTGTCCACGATTTTTAAATTGCGCATCGCCGCTGGCTTCGGGCAGGGATCACTTTCACAAACAACCAAAAGCCGGCCGGTGGTGCCGATCTTTTGTAATGGAGCCCTTTTTAAGTTTAAAAAGTAGCGCAGATGAGCATCTGAAGGGGAGCGGTCCGGCAAAAGCAGCAAGGCAAACGACTGGTTGCCGGCAATCTTAACAATGGCGTTGGCGGCGGCTTGGCTCCGGCCCAAGTCTTTATTGGCCGAAAAATTTTTGAAAAAAGTAGCGGCCTGCCAACAAACCAATAAGGCGACCAGAGCAAAAACCAGTCGTTGAGGCAAGCGCTTCATTAATTGGCTCAAGAAAGAAGCGAAAAGTAAAAAGGGAATCGCCCAGATGGGGCTGGCGTAATGTTCATGAACGGTGCCGGGGTAAAGACTGATCAGAAAAACGCCGGCCAAAAACCAAAAGGTGAAAAACCGATGCCAATAATTTTTCCATCCGGAGATTAAAATGATGACTCCCAGCAACAAGTTCAGCGGCCAAAATGGCAAGGCAGTGATGGCTTGGAACTGGTCGGCAAGGATTGTGGAAAAAGAGTTAAGAAAAGAGTGATTTTGAGTAACGGTTGAAGCGCCAGTCCCCAAAAACTTTTCTAAAACCAATAACAGTAAGTTTTTAACATCGGCAAAATTATTTTGGAGCTGGAAAATCAAAAACGGCAGAAGGGTTAATAAAAAGCCCGCCAAACCGGCCAAAGTCCATTTGGTCAAAATTAATCGTTGCCGGGCTAGCCAAATTACCACCACCGCCAAAATGTAAAACGCCGGTGGGTAAAACTGGATGACAATTCCCGAAAAAATACCCAGAGGAATTAACCAAGCCAGTTTTTTTTGTTCTTTAATCTGATAAAGGGCCCAGATAATTAATAAACTGAAAAGAGGAATGGGAATGGGGTTCCAAAAACCCAGGTTTTGCTGGACAATCTGGGGTGAGCAGGCATAAAGTAGGGCGGCGAAAAAAGCGGGGATAGTGCCGAATAAATTTTTGGCGATTAAAAATATTAAAAGCGAACTAATGACCCCAAAAAAAGTAAAAAACAGAATTGGACCCAAGGGATAAAAATTGGCCAAAACCAGCGGCGGGATTGCCAAATAATAGTAAATTGGCCCGGCATGGACGCCGAAGTTGCTCAACGGGCCAACAAGAGGGAGCCGGCCAGCGGTAATTGACGCTCTGATTTCGAGCAAATCCCTTCCTTGATCACCTAAGAAAGGAGCGGTTTGGTCAATTTTGTAAAAGCGGAAAAAGGTTGCCGCCACAATGATAATAAGGCCCAGGCAAAAAGCTTTTTTCTTTCCTTCCATGCGAGTTTATTGTAAAATAAATAGGATGAAAAAACTATTGGCGGCGGTCGTGGTCTTATTCCTCGTCTTTTTGGTCACTCGTTTTTATAATCTGACCTTAATGCCGATTTTCACCGATGAGGCAATTTACGTTCGCTGGGCCCAAATTGCCAATTATGATGCCTCTTGGCGTTTTATCTCTTTAACCGACGGTAAACAGCCCTTTTTTATTTGGCTAATGATGGTGGTCATGCGGATTTTTAAGGATCCATTGTTTGCCGGGAGAGCCGCTTCAATTTTCGCCGGCTTAGGGACAATGGGGGGGCTTTTTTTCTTAGGCTTAACAATCTTTAGGAGCAAAGGAGTGGGTTTATTAGCGATGTTTCTTTATCTTGTTTACCCCTTCGCCTTGGTTTATGATCGGATGGCTTTAATGGATGGGCTGGTGGGGATGTTTTGTGTTTGGGCATTACTTTTCGAAATATTGTTAGTGAAAACTCTGCGTTTAGATATCGCCCTGATTTTAGGAATGATTATTGGCGGATCGATTTTGACCAAATCATCGGGCCTTTTTAATCTTTATCTTTTGCCGTTTTCCCTAATCTTATTTCCCTGGTTTGAAAAAAATGTAGCCAGGAAACTTTTGTTATGGCTGGGGCTAGCGGTGATTGTGGTGGTAGAATCGCAGGCAATTTATTCCATTTTGCGCCTCTCACCCTTCTTTCATATCATCACGGAAAAAAACGCGATTTTTGTTTATCCTTTTGGTGAATGGCTGCAACATCCACTGCGATTTTTGGAAGGAAATTTCAAGGGGCTTTGGAATTGGTTTACTGTCTATTTTAGCTGGCCAATGATCGGGGTGTTGGTCTGGGCTGCGATTACCGGTAGACGCTATTGGCGGGAAATGCTCCTGACCTTAGTTTGGTTTGGCTTACCCTTCTTTTTGTTGGCTCTTTTTGGCAAGGTTTTGTATCCGCGGTTTATCTTTTTTATGACCTTGCCCCTTCTTCCTTGGGCGGCCTTTGCTTTTTTTAAAATTTATTGCGTTAGCAACAAACTTGTTTATGCTTTGGTTAAAAAATCCCCTCTTTTTGCCGCCGGCTTTTTAGTGTTAGCTGGTTTATGGCTTTATACTGATTGGCGCTTGTTGACAAACCCCTACCTTGCTCCCATACCAGAAAGCGACCAAGACCAATATCTTAATGCTTGGCCGGCCGGCGGCGGTGTTAAAGAAACCGTTGCTTTTTTGGAGCAAGAGTCTAAAAAAGGGAAAATTTTTGTCGCCACCGAGGGAACTTTTGGCCTTTTGCCTGCCGGTTTGGAAATTTATCTTTATCAAAATAAAAATATTGAAATCAAGGGCTTTTGGCCATTGAATGACCCCTTATCGGAAGAAATTATCCAAAAAGCGAAATTACAACCCACTTATTTAATAACTAATCGTCTTCAGGCAACACCTGAAAAATGGCCAGTGAGTTTAGTTTCCCGTTTTCGAAAGGGCGTTGGCAAAGACTTTCTTTCTTTATACAAAGTAAATTGAGATGCGACAAAAATTTTTTCTAATTTTGTTGCTGACAATATTAATTCTTCCTGCCATCCACTCGCTTTTATCTCCTGGTTTTTTCTCTTCCCATGATGGTGATTGGATGGTAATCAGGCTTTCTGATTTTCATCGCAGTGTCGTCTCCGGGCAAATTCCGGTTCGCTGGGGAGATCGATTAAATCACGGTTATGGTTACCCCGTCTTTAATTTTTCTTATCCATTTTCTTTATATTTTGGGGAGGTATTTCGTCTTTTGGGTTTTGGTTTTGTCGATTCGGTCAAAATAGTTTTTGCCCTCGGCTTTATTTTATCGGGAGTGTTTATGTATCTTTGGCTTCGGGAAAAATGGGGAAATCTAGGGGCTTTAGTTTCGGCGGTTTTATATGTTTATACCCCATATCGTTTTTTGGACGTTTATGTTCGGGGGTCTTTGGGAGAGGCGACGGCCTTTATTTTTCCGCCTTTAATTTTTTGGTCAGCGGAAAAGCTAGCAGATAAATGGCAAAAAAGTTATTTTATTCTGGGCAGTTTGGCTTTTGCCGGTCTGATTACTTCGCACAACATTATGGCAATGCTTTTTGCGTTGGTTTTTTTGAGTTATTTAATTTTTCGCTGGTTAATTTTCCGAGATAGGAAAGTTTTCCTTTGCCAATTGACGATTTTAATTCTAGGCTTACTCCTCTCCTGTTTTTTTTGGCTGCCGGCTTTATATGATAAACAATATGTGCTTTTTGATAAAGTGGTGGTGGCTGATTTTTTTGCTCATTTTCCGACCTTACCTCAGCTTTTGCTCCCCAGTTGGGGATACGGGCCATCGTTGCCTTTTTCTGACCAAGATACGCTTTCGTTTCAAGTGGGGGTGATTAACTTAATAGTATTTTTATTGGTTATCTTAAGATTAAGGTTGATTAATCTTAGAAAGAATTTTCTAACTTATTTTTTGGTTTTAGCTTTTGCGGGCGCCTTTTTATTGATGCTTGGACCTCTTGGTTGGTTTTGGAAAATATTGCCCCTCGGTAATCTTATTCAATTTCCTTGGCGGTTGTTGATGTTAACCACTTTTAGTAGTGCGGTTTTGGCTGGCGGGCTAGTCCAATCCATTAAACCTTCGCGAAAAGCATTTTTAGCCGTCGGCTTAATAGCGCTTTCCATTTTTTTGACTTATAAATATGCTCGACCGGAATATTTTGTGGATAAGGGAGAGTTATTTTACAGCACGAACGAAAGCACCACTACCATTGCCAATGAATACATGCCCATTTGGGTAAAGTTGCCGCCCGTTAACCGAGCGGCCCAAGCAGTAGAGATAGTCTCCGGGGAAGGCAGCGTAAGCGCAGTTTTGGCTACTTCTAAAAAAATAAGTTTTACGGTGAGCTCAGAAAACGAGTCCCTCGTGCAAATAAATAAAATCTATTTTCCCGGTTGGCAGGTGAAGCTAGATGATAAAACATCACCCATTGCTTACGATAACCCCCAGGGCTTAATTCGTCTTCCGGTTTCGGTGGGTAAACATACAATCGTCGCTGAATTTGGGGAAACGCCAGTTCGATTGGCGGCGGATATCGTTAGTCTTTTGGGCTTGGGAATAATTTTTGTTTTAGTTTTAAAAAGAAAATGAAAAAATATTGGGGAATAATGATTGTTTTAGTTTTGTCTTTTTGGGCTGTTAGGCCTCTTTTCCATTCTGGTTTTTTCCCCGTGCACGACGATACTCAAGTAGCTCGGGTGCAACAAATGACTCAGGCTTTAGCCGATGGCCAATTTCCGGTTCGGTGGGTGGCTGATTTAGGCTATGGTTTCGGCTACCCGATTTTTAATTTTTACGCCCCCCTGGCCTACTATGTTGGCACCCTTTTTACCTTTTTGGGTTTTACGGCTCTAGCCGCAACCAAAATAATGATTGCCTTGGGAATAGTTTTGGCCGGGATTTTTATGTATTTTTTGGCCCGGGAATTTTGGGGACAAACGGGTGGAGTAATTGCCGGATTATTTTATGTTTATGCGCCCTATCATGCGGTGGATATTTATGTTCGAGGAACGGTGGGCGAGCTTTGGGCGATGGCCTTTCTGCCGTTGGTTTTTTTCGGCCTTTGGCGGATTTTTCAAAAGGAAAAAACGGGCGTCATCATCGGTGGCTTAGGTTTTGCCGCGGTTATTCTTTCCCATAATCTCACTGCCCTGATGGTATTGCCATTTATTTTGCCATTTATGATTCGTTACCCGAGATTTGCTTTTTTAGCCTTGGGTTTATCCGCCTTCTACTGGCTGCCGGCCTTAGCCGAAATGAATCTGACTAAAGTTTTGGGTCAAATCGGCGGCGGAGCCGATTTCCGCGACCATTTTGTTTATTGGGACCAGCTTTGGGCTAGCCCCTGGGGTTTTGGCGGTTCCGCCCCTGGCCGCTTGGACGGGATGTCATTTATGGTTGGAAAATTACATTTTTTGGTAATTTTTATTTCTTTATTTTTGGTTACCAGAAAAAAACTCTTAATTTTTCCCTTGATTGCTTTTGGCTTGGCAGTCTTTTTAACCACTCAATCTTCTGAACTAATCTGGAAAGCAATTCCGCCATTGGCTTTTGTTCAATACCCGTGGCGGTTTCTGGTCTTGGCGGTTTTCGCCGCTTCTTTTGCGGCCGGCGGAATCGCGACCGCCTTCAAAAAGTTCACCCTACCGGTAAGCGGAGTTTTGCTTTTCACCCTTTTGATTTTAAATACCAAATATTTTCAGCCGCAGTCTTTTAATGGCCTAACGAGCGCTGAGTATACTGCCGAAGAAAAAATCAAATGGGAAACCTCCAGAATTTCCGACGAATATCTGCCGAAAGATTTTCCTACCCCCACCAGTCGCGATGATGTTGCTTGGGAGAAACTGGCAATTTTAAGCGGCCAGGCAAGTTTAAACCACCTTAATTTAAGATCTCATCAATATAATTTTGACCTGAGTGCCCAAACGCCAACGGAAGTTTTGATTAATGTCGCTTATTTTCCCGGTTGGAAAGTTTGGGTGAACGGAAACGAAACCGACCCCGCTATTGTTGACGGCAAAATCCGCCTTTCTTTTGTCCCCGGTGACTATCAGGTAGTTCTAAAATTCACCAATACCTCGATCAGAACCCTGGCCAACCTAATTTCCCTAATTTCCATCTTAGTTTTGTTAAAATACACCTGTGGACAAAGAGATTGAACTTTCATTAATCAAAAGGCGGTCGGTGGAGGGCATTGCCAGCCTGCTCTTGCGAATGGTTTTTCTCCAGCTGGTGGTTTTGGTGGCCAGTATTTTCGTTTCCCGCTTTTTAACTCCCTTTGCTTTTGGGGTTTACGGGATGGTGGCCAATTTTGTTCTGCTTTTCGCCTTCTTTTCGGATATTGGTTTAGCGGCGGCTTTAGTCCAGAAAAAAGAAAAAATAACTCGGGAGGATCTGACGACGACTTTTACCATTCAGCAATTTTTAGTGGGGGTCTTGGTGGTTTTTGTTATTCTAATCTTGCCTTTGGCCCAAAGGTTTTTCGGATTTGGTGAAGACGGTTTATGGCTGGGTCGAGTGTTGGCTTTCTCGCTGCTTTTGGCATCTTTAAAATCAATTCCCTCCGTACTTTTGGAAAGACAGCTCAAATTTAATCTTTTGGTGGTTCCCGAGATCATAGAGACGCTAATTTTTAATTTTACTTTGGTTTATCTGGCTTGGCAGGGTTGGGGAATAAAAAGTTTTACTTGGGCGGTTTTACTGCGGGGAATAAGCGGATTGCTGGCAATTTATCTGCTGTCGCCGTGGCGGCCGGGATTGGGTCTTGATAAAGGCGTGGCCAAAAGACTACTAAGGTTTGGCTTACCGTTTCAGGCCAATACGATTATCGCCTGGTTTAAAGATAATTTAATGGATAATGTGGTGGCGATTATTTTAAGGTCGCCAGTCACCTTTGGTTATTTAAGCTGGGCCAGGAATCTCGCTTTCCAGCCGAAAAAAATTCTAGACAGCGTGATTCGGGTTAGTTTTCCGGTTTATTCCCGGCTGCAAGACCAGCGGGAAATTCTTGGCCGGGCCTTGAGTAAAACCTATTTTTTGCTGGGGGTTTTAATGTTCCCGGCGATGGTAGGGGTTTGCGTGTTAATTAAGCCGCTGATTTTGTACCTCTATGGTGGTGAAAAATGGTTGCCGGCGATTCCGGCAGTTTGGTTTTTGTCAATGACCCTGCTTTGGGGAGTCTTAAACTCGGTGGCGACCAGCGCTCTTTCGGCGATCGGTAAAATTAAAACCGTTTTAAAATTTATGGTCATGGTGACGGTGGCCACCTGGATTTTAACGCCGATTTTTACTTTAAGATGGGGCTTTAATGGGGCCGCTTTTTCTTGGGTGCTAGCGGGATTTACCTCGCTTTGGTCGATCAATCAATGCCTTAAAGAAGTAAAAGTTAATTTTGCCAAGGACATGGGTGGAGCCTTACTGGCCTCGTTAGTTATGGGGATTATCGTTTGGACGTTAGGCCATTTTTGGGTTAGCAGCTTAATAACTCTTTTGGCCGCGGTTTTGGCCGGGGTAGTTATTTACGGGATTTTGATTTACTGGTTGGAGAAAGAACGACTGATTTCAGAGCTGAAAAG
>CAZTHI010000024.1:0-14176 GCA_964613135.1 uncultured Gammaproteobacteria bacterium | reverse complement strand
ATCGGTTGCGGTATGTGCGCCACTACCTGCGGACGCGGTGTGTATAAATTTGATTACACCAAACGCAAATCTGTCGTTGCTAACCCAAATCATTGCCTGGTCGGTTGCCAAACCTGTGCCAATTTGTGCCCGGTAGGCGCGATCAGTTTTGTTAAAAACACGCAAACTACCCGCGAAAAAGCTCAAAAAATAGTCAAAGAAACGGGGTTTTTGTGAACGTCAAACAAGAACTCGAGAGTAAAAAAGACCAACTTAAAATTGAAGAGGTAGCTAGTCAACAAAACATATGAAACAACCGACATTATTACAATTTGCCAAAATCTCTCTATATATTGGGGCTATTGGTTATGGTGGTCCGGCCATTCTCGGACAAATGAAAAAGAAATTGGTTCACGAAAAGGAATGGATTAGCGAAGAAAACTTTATGAACGCTTTGAGTTTGGCCGATATTCTCCCCGGAGCCACAGGAGTTACGCTTATTGGATATTTAGGATATAAGCTCAAGGGCATCAGGGGTTGGCTTTTAGGCGCAGGATTATATGTGCTTCCGGCCTTCCTGTTTACCACAACCTTAGCCTGGTTTTATTTTAAATACAACAGCATTGGTTTCGTCCAGAAGATATTTACCGGACTTGGTGCTTTGGTTGTTGCTTTACTGGTCAGCGCGCTGATTAATCTAAGCAAACCGGTTTTGGGTAAATCCGGTAAATCTGGATATTTAAAAGCAGCTATTATTATTTTGCCTGTATTCCTATTGGAATTTTTTGTTGGGATAAATGCCACCTTTATTTATCTGTTATCCGGTATCCTCGGTTTTATATTGTATTTTTTTTCAAAAGAAATCATGATACCTCAAGAAACTAAAGATGAAATTAAAGAGGAAAAAAAAGAAAAAATTATTTTGAAAAGTATTTTGACATCACACTTTACCTATCTACTTTTTTCGTTAGCAATCGCCGGGATTCTTCTTTGGTATTTTATCCCGGTATTGGGCCTTCTTATTTCTTCCTTTATCCATATGGGAACTTTTGCTTTGGGATCCGGATTTACTATTATCCCGCTGATGAAATCTATTGCTGTTGATCAAAATAACTGGGTAACCTTGAAACAATTTCAAGATGGGTTGGCCGTAGGTCAAATAACTCCTGGGCCGGTACTCATTACTGCCGCCTTCATTGGCTACAGGGTTATGGGTTGGTTAGGAGCGCTGATTGCCACGATATCAATTTTTCTGCCTTCTCTTACGTTGATTGTAATTCTGGGGAGATTTCACGAAAAGATTAAACATCTTAAAGCTGTCAAGGTAGTCATCAAGGGATTTCTTGCGGGGTTTATCGGTATTATATCGGCTATAGCGTTTCAATTTGGCGAGAAATCACTTGTTGATTGACAAACATGGTCTATTTTTCTAGTTTCGCTACTGGTGATTATTAAATTAAAAAAAGAAGTCATTTGGGCAATTTTAGGAACGATTATTGTATCGCTTTTAGTATTTTAATTATGAAAGGACATTATGAATAAACAAACACTTATAACCAGTATTTTTCTTCTAGTTATTATTGGACTACTGACAGTTATTGTTGTTGGTAGTAAAAGCAAGACTCAAGAAACAACGACAGTACAAAATAATCAAAATATTTCTGAAACCACAGTCGTTGGTGATAAAATACCAATCTTTTTTTATGGCAGTACGTGTCCGCATTGTGCTGATGTAGAAAAATGGATGAATGAAAATAAGGTAGAAGAAAAAATCACTATTGTTAAAAAAGAAGTTTATGATAACCGGCAAAATTCACAAGAGCTTACAGAGGCAGCAAAGAATTGTAGTTTACCTACCGACAGTATCGGCGTACCGTTTCTTTATACAGAAGGTAAATGTCTTATCGGAACCCCGGATATTATTAAATATTTATCTGAAAAAGCGGGTGTCATTAATGCTTCCGGATCTGCAGAAAGGAGTAACCCATGAAAAAACTTTTGTCTTTATTCAGTCTTTTGGCAATATTTGCTTTCCCCACGCCTGTCCATGCCGTTTGTCCGGTATGTACCGTCACGGTAGGTATAGGATTAGGTATTTCCCGATGGATCGGAATAGACGATACCGTATCCGGGGTTTGGGTTGGTGGTTTGATCTTATCTTCTGGCTTATGGATGGCAGATTGGGTTAGAAAAAGAGACTGGAAAATACGGTATCCTGAAATTCTCTCAATTGTTTTAATGGTTCTTTTTGTCATACCACCATTGTATTGGTCAAAGATGATTGGATTACCGGGAAATACTCTTTGGGGTATAGATAAAATATTATTGGGAACAATTTTCGGATCGTTTATTTTTCTATTAGGTGTTGCTTTTGATAAATGGCTTAGAACTTTAAATAACGGAAAGGTATATGTTTATTTCCAAAAAGTGATTGTTCCGGTTTTTCTTTTGTCTCTTACAAGTTATATTTTTTATTTAATAACAAAGTAGAAAGGATAAATATATAAATGATAATAAAATTCAACCTGACATTAATGAGTTTATGGACAAAGTAAAAGCAATGGAAAAGGGTAATCAGTTGGATCTATCTTCAGATGAAGATTTATCAATCGCGATTATGAATCTTATCTCGATGGAGGAACATTTCTTTTTTACCTACAACAAAACGAAGGATGCCAAATATCTGGACCTTCTAAACGAAATCCGTGAGATGAGAAAAAGCGCTTTAAAGAGGATTATTAAAGATTATGAAGGCGAAGTCTGGTGTATCAGTAAACATTTGCTGGCAGCTTCTATGCGGTTTATGGAAGTCGGTACAAAGGCTCTTACTAAAGGCGATAAAAACGACGCCGAAGACATGTTTCAAAAGTCTTACCAGCTTTACAGTTTATTTTGGGGTCTAAACCTGGGCTTGGTGAAAACTCAAGACATTCAACATACGGGATCAGAGGATGTCCCATTTATCAGCGAAGATCCAAAGCCAGTGATTAAAGCCTCGGGCAGCGTTTTTGAAAAGCTAGGACAACTCGTTCAAAAGGTAATAGATTGCTGTAGAGAGTAACAAATGCCCTGAAATAACGTTATTACTTCGTTGTAATATAAATCTCCAGTGCGGACGAGAGGACTCGAACCTCCACCCCTTGCGGGACTAGCTCCTTGGGCTAGCGTGTATACCATTCCACCACGTCCGCCCGCATTTTAAAAGTGCCGGGAAAGGGACTCGAACCCTTACCCCTTGCGGGACACGGCCCTGAACCGTGCGCGTCTACCAGTTCCGCCACCCCGGCGGGCACAGGGCAAGTATAACAAAAAACTCTTTTCTTGACAATTAATTTTGAATGTGTCAGGATGAAACGGATGAGTAAATTGGTGCTGGCCTTGTTGTTTTTAACCGTGGGGCCATTAACTTTGGGCGTCAGTTTTTTCTACTTGCTAAATTATCGGCAAATCCAGCCCACCTCCCGTCAAGAAACGGCGGTGCAATACACCAGCACCGGCCAGCTTTTCGCCGCCCTGCCTAAAGAAGCTGGGGAAGTTACCGGTGAGGTTTTGGGCGCCGACGCCCGGCCGATCATCGTGGAAAAATATCTTCAAAAATATAATTCGCCTTTCTCTGCCTACGCCGATCAACTTTTGGCCGCCGCGGAAAAATACAACGTTGATTACCGGCTAATCGTTGCCATTGCCCAATGCGAATCAAATCTGTGTAAAAAATCACCCCCGGGTTCTTTCAACTGCTGGGGATTTGAAAACGGCGAAACCCGGTTCTTGTCGTGGGAACAGGCCTTCGACCAAGTGGCGAAAACCCTCCGCGAGCGCTATCTTGATGTTGGCCTGACCACACCGGAGCAAATTATGCCCAAATACGCGCCGCCGTCGGTCGCCAAAGGCGGACCCTGGGCCAAATGCGTGAGCCAATTTATGGAAGACTTGGAATACGGCGCAGTCGACTAATGACCCCCATTTTCTACAACGACCCCTCTTTTAACTACCAAAAATATTGGCGGCAGCGTTTTTATGAAGACGAGGCAGAGAAAATGGCTCTAAGACGAATTTTCCGCTTGATCCACCAAAAAAGGTCGATTCTGGATATCGGCGGTGGTTTTGGCCGGCTGGTGCCGGAATATGTTGCCCGCTTTCAAAAATGCGTCCTGATTGATCCCTCAGCCAAACTTTTAGACCAGGCTAAGGCTCTTTGTCGCCAATATCACAACTTGGAAATAAAAAAGGGCTGGGTAGAAAGGCTGCCCTTTGAGAACCAAAGCATCGAGGTGGTCTTGCTGATCAGAGCCTTACACCATCTGGCCGAGCCCGAAAGGGCAGTGGGGGAAGTTTACCGGATTCTGCAACCGGGCGGTTATTTAATTTTGGAGTTTGCCAATGAATTTCATGTGAAGAACCGGCTCCGGGCCCTTTTGCGGCTGGATTTTAATTTCTTTACCAGACACACTCCGGAAGATTTGGCCCACCGGAAAGGCACGCCACCCTTTTTTAACTATCATCCCAACCAGATTAAAACTTTATTGCTGGCAGGTGGATTTGAAATTATGAAAACCTTTTCCGTCTCTAATTTCCGAAACCCGCTGGTTAAAAAAATCATCCCGGACAAAATTTTGCTGTTTGGCGAAAAATGGCTTCAGGCGCCGTTGGCGAGCGTTAATTTCGGGCCGTCGATTTTCGTTTTGGCCCGCAAGCCGGAAAAGTAGTTTTCTGATAAGTCTTCTTATAATATCTTTGCGCGAAACGATGGGCTTCGTCCTGCGCCCGCCGCAAAATCTGGAAGGCAGGGGAGGTCGGTAAATATTTCACCCGCTGCCAGCCGGTAATTTCGTTTCGGACAACCTTCGGGATGATAATCGTCTGGCTTCTTTTGGCAAAACCCAATAACGTAATTTTGCCAACCAAGTCATATACTTTTAGCGCCTCAAAAGCCACACCGAGCTGAGCTCGGCCGCCGTCAATTAATATCAGTTGGGGATAGGGCCATTCCCGGTGGGCCAGCCGGCGGCCTAAAATCTCTTTCATGCCGGCCGGATCGCCGCCGCCTCTGGTGGCCACCTTAAATTGGCGGTAACCGGCCTTTTCCGGCCGGCCGTTGGCAAAAGTAACCGCCGCGCCGACCACGATAGCTTGGCTTAAATTGGCGATATCGTAGGCCTCCATTTTTTGATTAACTAAGGCCGCCAACTCGTTTTGAGGCTCTTTGCCCAACAGATTTTGGATCATTTCGATTTGCTTCTTGGTCTGGGCCGCTTTTTCAAAGTTCAGGCCGGCCGCCTCAGACTGCATTTGCCTGGTGAGCTTTTGGACCAAACCGCTAATTTCGCCGTTTAAAAACAGGGCGATTTTTTTAATGTTTTGCCGGTAGTCCTTTCTGGTCATAATGCCAACGCCGGGGCATAAGCGCAGGTGGTAATAAAAGCAGGGCCGTTCCGGCGAGCATTTTTTAGCCGTGCAATAGGGAAAGATGGGCCGCAGCAAGCGGAGAATTTCCGCAATGCCCTTGGCCGAAGGAAACGGGCCGAACCAGGTGGTTAAGTTAACCTCTTTTTCCGGTTGGCGGACTAAAACCAGCCGCGGATAGGCGTCGTTGGTAATCCCGACAGACAAATACCGCCGGTCATCCTTAAGCTTGACGTTGTATTTGGGCTGATATTGCTTAATTAAGCGGGCTTCCAGTAAAAGCGATTCCAATTCCGAATTAGTGACGATATAGCCTATCTTTAACGGCTTTCCGGGTAGATCTATGGCTCTATTTTTAAGCCGGTTATTTTTGAGGTAATAACCTATTCGTTTCTTAAGATTAATGGCTTTGCCAACGTACAGAACGCGACCGTCCCCATCCTTGAAAAAATAGACCCCAGGCTGATTGGGAAAATCTTTGGCTTTAACTTTTAACATTTTAAATTTAAAATTTTAAATATTCTCTCAGGTAGCGGCCGGTCCAAGTCGCCACGTTTTTGGCGACCGCCAACGGGGTGCCCTGATTAACCACCCGGCCGCCTCGCTCGCCGCCCTCAGGACCCAAGTCAATCACCCAATCGGCCTGCTTAATCATTTCCAAATTGTGCTCAATGACGATCACGGTGTCGCCCCGTTCCACCAACGCCCGCAAAACCAGCAACAACTTTTTCAGATCGGCAAAGTGCAGGCCGGTGGTGGGTTCGTCCAAAAGATAAACGGTCCTACCTTCGCTTTTTTTAACCAGTTCGCGGGCCAACTTCAACCGCTGCGATTCACCGCCGGATAAAGTTGGCGAGGGCTGGCCCAATTCCAAATAGTCCAAACCGATTTTTTCCAAAATCGCCAGCTTTTTGCCGATCACCGGAATGGCACCAAAAAATTCTTTGGCTTCCTTAATGGTCAGATCCAAAACCTGGGCGATATTGAGGCCTTTAAATTCAACCTCGAGAACCTCAGGCTTGAAACGCTTCCCGTGGCATTCTTCGCATTGGACCCAAATATCAGGCAAAAATTGCATCTGCACCCGCAGTTGGCCCTGACCCTGGCAAACCTCGCACCGGCCGCCTTCGGTGTTAAAAGAAAAGTGCGTCTGGCTAAAGCCTTTTAATTTGGCCTCTCGAGTTTGAGCGAAAAGCAGACGGATATCAGCAAAAACGCCGATGTAGGTGCTGGGGTTGCTGCGTGAGGTCCGGCCGATGGGGGATTGATCCACCAGATAAACCTGATCGATAAATTCCAGGCCCGTCAACTTGGCAAACTCGCCCGGTTTTTCCCTAAAAGTCGGATCCAGACTTTGGCGCAAGGCCGGATACAGCGTGTCCGTCACCAGGCTTGATTTGCCCGAGCCGGAAACGCCGGCCACGCAAATCAGCTTACCCAAAGGCAGACGGACGGTGATATTTTTCAGGTTATGCGCCCGGCAGCCAGAAATCATCAACCAATTTCTGCAGCTTTCCTGGGCGACGCTAAAGGCCGGCATTTTTTCCCGGCCGGAAAGATATAAGCCGGTCAGGGAAGCAGGATTAGCCTTAATTTGGGCGATCGTGCCTTGGGCGACAATCCGGCCGCCGTTTTTGCCGGCGCCCGGCCCAAAATCCAAAATCCAGTCCGCTTGATTCAAGACCCGGGAATCATGCTCCACCACAATTAAGGTATTGCCCAAATCCCTCAGTCTTTTTAAAGTGTCCACCAGCTTTTGCGTATCGCGCGGGTGCAAACCGACGGTCGGCTCATCCAAAATATACAAAACGCCGGTCAAGCCGCTGCCCAGTTGCGAGGCCAGGCGGATCCGCTGGCCCTCGCCAGCCGAAAGTGTCGCCGCCATCCGGTCCAAAGTTAAATAATCAACGCCGACGGACACTAAAAACAGCAACCGGCTGGCAATTTCCTTGAGGAGAGGGCGGCTGATTTGTTGTTCTTTGTCCGAGTCCAATCCCGAGGCTAGGCCAGTGATCCAATGCCGCAGTTTTTCTAAAGACCAGGCGCTAATTTTGGCAATTGAATGGCTGTCAACCGTGACCATGAGGGATTCTTTTTTCAGCCTGGCCCCGGAACAGACCGGACAAAGCTGTTTGATCATCAGCTTTTCCAGCTCTTCGCGGATGACATCGGAAGTGGTGGTGTAATACCGCCTTTCCAGCTCGGCCGCCCGCCAGGGAGAAACCCGCCGGGGGTCAATTTTCAGCTTCACGCCCAGGCCGTCGCATTCCGGACAGGCGCCGAAAGGGGAGTTGAAAGAAAAAATCCGCGGTTCAATTTCCGGCAGCGAGATGTTGCACACCGGACAGGCAAAACGGGAGGAAAACAAAACGTCAACCATTTTGGTTGGCCGGCCGGGAAAACCTAAGCCGGGGTCATCCACCCAAACTAAGCCCGCCAGACCGGCGGCCAAATCCAGGGCGATCTCCACATCGTCCCGCACTCTTTTAAAAAATTCCTCGCCGGCGATTTGTTTTTTGTCGGCCGCAATCCGGTCCACCACCAAGTCGATATTGTGCCGGTTGGTTTTAATCAGCAAAAAATCCTCAGCCAAGTTAAAAATCTTGCCGTCGATCCGCACCTGGTCAAAACCTTTTTTCTCCAGATGATCGAAGAGTTTGTCAAACTCGCCCCTTTTGTCGCGCACAATCGGCGCCACCACCATTAATCTCAATTGTTTGGTCAATCGCTCTTTCAACCGGGCCAGAGCCAAATCTTTTATCTGATTGGCAATCTGATCGCTGGTTTGGCGGGCGACCTCGCGGCCGCAGGCAGGACAATGCGGATGGCCGACACGGGCAAACAAAACTCTTAAATAATCGTAAATTTCCGTCACCGTCCCCACCGTCGAGCGAGGGTTATGCGACAAACCGTGCTGATCAATGGCAATCGCCGGCGAGAGGCCCTCAATCGTGTCCACGTCCGGCCGCGGCAACATGCCCAAAAACTGCCGGGCGTAAGACGATAAACTTTCCACATACCGGCGCTGGCCCTCGGCATAGAGAGTGTCCATCGCCAAACTGGATTTGCCCGAGCCGGAGACCCCGGAAAAAACGACCAGTTTATTTTTGGGGATCTGGACATCAATATTTTTAAGATTGTGTTCCCGCGCCCCTTTGATTTTGATATAGTTTTCCATCTTGTCCACGGCACGCCAAATTCGCCACCGCTGCCCGTGGTAGGCTGATTATATCAGAATTTGCAATTACCACCTCGATTAATGTATTCTAATATTAGTCAATGTTATATGCTTACTAAATCACAACAGCTACTGCTTTACCTCATTGAGCTTAAGGGGGGAAGTATAGACGATAAAACAAAGTTAGCAAAATATCAGTACTTCACTGATTTTATTCACTATGCATTTAATAATAAGCCCGTATCAGAGGAATCAATAATTTATACAAAACAAAAGCAGGGACCATTGGCTTGGAACTTCACAAACGACCTAGAAGAACTCAAACAAAAAGGATTTATAAAAGGGGGTCCGCGTTATAATTTTAAGGTTGACAAGAAAAATTACAAAATCACCCTCTCCGATAAAGAAAAGAAAACCGCCCGTTTTGTGATAAAAAAATATGGAAATTTAAGTTTTCAAGAGCTTATTAGCATTTGTCACACGCAAGAACCATATTTATCAACAGACAATAAGGCAATTATTGAATTTTTTACTGCTTATAATCTAGTTGATAACTATCCTGATTATGAGCAATTTAAAAATTAGTGTTATCCCCCAATTTTGGAAAGACTGGAAGCGGGTTTGTAAGAAGCATAAATCTAAGGGATTTTCTTTCGCATCCCCTCAGGAAGAACTTAATCCAGGTTCAGATGAGTTTAAAATTGAATCTATTGGCATATTAAACGCAATTAAGAATTCCATCGCAAATTCCATAGAAGAAAAATGTTTAGATGGACAATCCCCGCTTTATGATAGGCAGCCATTTTTATCTAATGGCTAGGAAATTCGTAAAAAAAGATGGGCAACTGATACTTCTGGTAAAAGTGGCGTACTAAGATGCATTTTTTGTTTAAGCGGCGATAATTTGGTTTTTGTTTTTATAGCAACTAAGGGAGATTGTGCCGACGAGAGGCAATTAGAAAAAGTATTCATGCCACGAATTAAAGAATATCTAACCGCATAATCATGGACAAAAACAAACGGCCATATACCACTCTCTTTTTAATTCAATCTTTAGACGGAAAAATTACCACCGGCGACAATGACAACATGGACACCGATGATTTTCATCGGATAAAGGGGATTAAAGAGGGGATTTCGCGCTATTACGAACTGGAAAAAAGCCTTGACCGGGTTTATCTAAACTCAGGCAGGGTCTTTGAAAAAGTGGGCTTTAACGATAAAACCTGGGATAAAGATCATCATGACGGCCCAAGTTTTGTCGTCGTTGACAGTCAACCCCACCTCACGCTTAAAGGGTACGCATATTTGGCCGGCCGCTGCGAAACTTTTTTTCTGATCACCAATAATAAAAATCACCCCGCTTTTTCTTTGATTGATAAGCACTCCAATATTGTCCCGCTTTTATATGAAGGGGAAATTGATTTTGTCGATACTTTTGGAAAACTTAGGCAAAAATACGGCGTGGAAAGAATGACTATTCAAACCGGCGGCACTTTAAATGCTCTTTTTCTCCGGTCGGGTTTAATTGACAAAATTTCGCTGGTCGTTGCTCCTTGTTTGGTCGGTGGCAAGGACACTCAATCGCTCATTGGCGGCGAGTCGCTTCACGATAAGCAAGACCTAACCAAAATCAAAGCCTTAAAATTAATTAAAAGCGAAACCTGGGAAAATTCTTATCTCCATTTGAAATACGAAGTCTTAAATGAAACGGTAATTGAGAATAAAATTTAGATTGGTGGTTGACGCCGGGCGTATTTCTGGTAAACTAAGAACTAATGAAGTTGCCAAACCTCAAAATTAAAAAGCTGTCGCTGCCCCAGATCTCCAAAAAACGAATTCTGGTGGTTGGCGGCCTGGTGGCGGTGCTGGTCCTAGGTTTTCTTTACAAAGAATGGTTCGTCGTGGCGGTCGTCAACAATAAGCCGATTACCCGTCTTGCTTTAGACCGGGACCTGGAAAAACAAGGCGGCAAGCAAGTTTTAGAATCCAGAATCTCGGAAATGTTGGTGCTTGATGAGGCCAAAAAACAAAAAATTAACGTGGGCCAGCCTGAAGTAGACGCCAAGATCGCTCAGATCGAAACGCAGGTCACGGCTCAAGGCCAGAAGCTGGACGATCTGTTGGCTCTTCAGGGCCAAACCAGAAAAGACCTGAATAATCAGATTTTGCTGCAGCTGTCGGCGGAAAAACTTTTGGCCGACAAAACCCAAGTTTCGGATCAGGAAGTGGCTGATTATTTCAAAACCAATCAGGCTTCCTATGCCAAAGGTACTAAACTTGAGGACAAAAAAGCCGAAATCACCGACCAGTTAACTCAGCAAAAGTTGAGCGAGGCCATTCCCGCTTGGCTGGCCGATTTGAAAACCCAAGCCAAAATCTACTATTTCCTGAAACTCTAGTCCTCGTTCCCAATCTTTTTAATTATATCCCTAATTTGGGCGGCTTTTTCGAAATCCAGCATCGCCGCGGCTTGGCGCATATCCCGGCGCAGCTGGGGGATCATTTTCTTTTTTTCACCCGGCGTGAGCGCTTCCAGATCGACTTTGGGCAATGGAGCACTCTTTTTAACGATCCGATCCCGGATCGGTTTTTCGATGGAGCGGGGCGTGATGCCGTGTTCCCGGTTAAAATCCAATTGCACCCGCCGCCGGCGGTTAACTTCGGCCATCGCCTCCCGCATTGCTCCGGAAATACTATCGGCGTACAAAATAACCTGGCCGGAGATGTGGCGGGCCGCCCGGCCCATAGTCTGAATGAGGGATGTCCTAGAGCGTAAAAACCCCTGCTGGTCCGCATCCAAAATCGCCACCAGCGAGACTTCCGGTAAATCCAAGCCCTCGCGCAAAAGATTAACCCCCACCACCACGTCGTATTTGCCGGCCCGCAAATCGGCCAAAATATCGCTCCGCTCCAGTGTCGCCACATCGGCATGCAGGAAATGGACCAAGACTTCGGTGCCGGTGTTTTTGGGATCGGCCAGCCATCTGGCCAACTCCTCGGCCGTCTTTTTGGTGAGCGTCGTCACTAGGGTTCGTTGACCCAACTTTTTTCTTTTAACAATTTCTTTGACTAAATCATTAATTTGGTCGGCCGCCGGACGAATAAGAATTTCCGGGTCGACTAACCCGGTCGGTCGAATCAGCTGCTCCGCCACTTGGCCCTCGGACTTTCTTATCTCCCATTCGTCGGGCGTGGCGGAAGCGTAAATCACCTGCGAAACTTTGGGTAAAAATTCATTAAACCGCAGCGGCCGGTTATCCAAACACGAGGGCAGCCGGAAGCCAAAATCAATCAAAGTTGTTTTGCGGCTTAAATCGCCCTGAAACATGCCGCGGATCTGGGGAACCGTCAAATGCGATTCGTCAATCACCGTCAAAAAGTTATTGCCGTAAACATGCCGGAAATAATCAATCAGCGTCCAAGGGGCCTCGCCGGGTTGGCGGCCGTCAAAATAGCGGGAGTAATTTTCGATACCGTTGACATAGCCGGTTTCGGCAATCATTTCCAAGTCATAATGGGTCCGCTGCGCCAACCGCTGGGCCTCCAAAAGTCTGCTTTCTTTTTTCAATTGGGCCAAGCGGATGGTTAAATCGGCGCTAATTTGCCGGGTGGCCTCCTTGACCACTTCCGGGTTGGTTAAAAAGTGCTTGGCCGGATAAATTAAATATTTGGCGACAGCAACTGGCCTTCCTCCAATCAGGGGCCGGACCTGCAAATCGGCAATTTTCCCTTGGTCAAAAGTGATTTTCAGAATTTCGTCGGCGTAGGCCGGTAAAACTTCCACGATCGCCCCCCGGACCCGGAAAGTGCCCCGCTCCAAGCCCAATCGGGAGCGGGTATAGTGTAGGGAAACCAGCTGGTATAACAGCGCTTCGAGATCGGCTTTTTGGCCGACTTTTAACTCCACCACGTTGCGGCCGTATTCAAAAGGCGAGCCGATGTTGTAGATACAGGAAACCGAGGCGACGATGATGACGTCCGGCCGGGAAAAGAGCAGGCTGGTGGCCTGCAACCGTAATTTATCGATCTCTTCGTTAATGTCCGTTTCTTTGGCAATGTAAGTATCGGTTTGGGGCAGATAAGATTCGGGTTGATAATAGTCGTAATAAGACACGAAAAAACCGACGGCGTTGTGGGGAAAAAATTCCTTGTATTCCTGATAGAGCTGGACCGCCAAAGCTTTATTGGGCGCCATCACCAAAGTCGGCCGCTGCGTTCTTTGAATGACCTGGGCAATCGTAAAAGTTTTGCCAGAACCAGTCGTACCCAATAAAACCTGGTGGGGTAAATTATTTTTTATCCCCGCCGTTAATTTTTCAATCGCCTGTTGCTGGTCCCCGGCCGGTTCAAAAGGGGAGTGGAGCTGAAAATTCATGATAGGCCCATTTTATCACAAGGACTTGACAAGTGTTATAGGACGTGATAATATACCGCTAGATCCTGAAGTTGAGGCCTCTGGCCAATACTTTGGGATTTTTTTATGGGACACTTCTACCAAGACTTAACTTCCGCTCCCAAGTTTGCTAAAATCAAAACGTGGACAAAAAGGACAACGAATTGCCTCTTATTTCAAACAGATCCGAGATGAGCGGGGATTTAATCAGAAGAATGAGGGAAGAGCCGATTACAAAAGAAATGTTGCAACGAATTTTTTCCGATACTAGGTTTAACCAAGGTTTAAGTTTTTTAGTTGAACGGGCGAGAAGTTTAAGAGCTGAGGGCGGACTGACTATTTATAAAAGGTTGGGGAGCCAAAGCTTAAGATTTCATAGAAGGTATGGGTTGGCGGACGCGGAATCGGGAAACTTCGTTTATGAGCCGCAAATTGCGAGCGTCAATAGTCTTGATCCCGATGATATTGATCCTGTCCTGTGGTTAACTGCCGGCACGGTTCACTCTCATCCCCCGGTAACCTATGGGCGACCTTCGCAGACCGATGTTGATATTTTTACGGAAATGGTAACAAGCGCCGAAAACGAGATTGTGGTTCCTTCAAAACACGCTTTCGATATGCTTGTTTATTTACCCAAGGCGGATGCTTTTCATTGCCAGCTGTTTGCTTATTCATTGCCGGGAAACACCACCGGGTTTTCATACTTAGACATGAATGAGGCTCATTCCACAGATGAAGCCGAAGATAAACTTAAAAAATCCGGATTTAAAGTAGTAAGAGCAATCGTGCCCGTAAGGGGGTCACGGGTAGAGCTAACCCCTGAAATAGTTAAAAAGTTGGCGGAGGGCCTGGAAACATAGAGATATTATGATAGAATTTTTTGCCTTGGCTTTTGTTTTTTTCTTAATCCTTCTGGGGAGCAATCTCTATCATTCTCTTTTACTAATGCGTTTAGAGAAAAGTGATAGTCCTCATTTGCAAAAACAAAAGGTCATCAAGACAAACAAAGCCAGCCCGCTAGTCTTAATTACGATATTATTTTTGCTGATAATTGCCAGTCTGGTCGTTGTCTTTTTGCTTTCTAAAAATATTCTCCTTGTTTATGTCGGTCTGGTTACTTTCGCCATGCTGACGATTTCTGTTTATTTTCTGGCCGCTAGCTCTCATCGGTTTATCATCTCTCTTTTTATTTCGACACTGCTTATTTTAGTGCAATTGTT
>CAZTHI010000023.1:0-14312 GCA_964613135.1 uncultured Gammaproteobacteria bacterium | reverse complement strand
CCTCCGGCGGAGTCGACAGAACTTTTCTTTTCCTGCTATTGGATGCTTATCGTGTGGAAAAGGATAAAAAAGGTGAACGAGTAGTTTTAGCCCTCAATCCCAAAATTTCGCCTTATAAAGTTGCCGTTTTTCCGCTTTTGGCCAATAAGCCGGAGTTGGTGGCCAAGGCGAAAGAAATTTATGATGATTTGAAAAAGAATTTGATGGTGGCTTGGGACGCTCGCGGCAATATCGGCAAACGCTATTACGCCCAAGACGAAATCGGCACGCCCTGGTGCGTGACGGTTGATTTCCAGACCCTGGAAGATAAAACGATCACGGTCCGCGACCGGGATACGGCCAAACAAGAACGTTTGCCGATTGACAAGCTGAAAGATTATTTTGATAATAAACTAAGCTTATGAACAAAAAGATTGCCGTTATCGCTCTTATCCTCGCCGGCATTTTGATTTTAGTGGGCGGTGGTCTTTGGCTGACCAAGGGCAAGGGGGGCGCCGGCAAGGCGACACCTACCCCCACGCCGGAAAAAATTATCAGCGAAGTGCCCTTGGCGGAAAGGCCGCATGTCAGCCTGACGCCGCGGGCCGACGGCCGGGAATTAACCTTAAAGATTACCAACATTAAAAACGCGACTTCGTTGGAATACGAATTGGCTTATCTGTCCAATGATTTGTCCCGCGGGGTGATTGGCTCGGTTGATTTAAAAGGCGAAACGAGCTTGACTCGCCCGCTGCTGTTGGGCAGCTGCTCCAAAAATACCTGTAAATATGACGAAAATGTCACTGAGGGCAATTTGGTCTTGCGTTTCCGCGGCCCGGCCGGAGTGGAAAAATTTACCAGCGATTTTCATTTGCAAAAAGGCGGAGCCGAGCTGAGCTCGGTGGACGGCTATTTTAAAGCGGCCGCGAAACTGCCGGCCGGCACGTATTTTGTAACCATGTCCACCATTGGTTTGCCGAGCCCGATTGAGGGTACGGTTTTGGGCCAGCCTTACGGTATTTTTACTTCCGGCAGTCAAACCCTGAAGCCTACCGCAGCCGCCGCTCTCACGCCTGACGGCAAAACCGGCGGTTTTACGGTGATGTTTTGGGACGGCAAAACCTGGCTTCAGAAAACCACCAACCTCATCGGCATTTTCGTGGCGGTAGCGGTGTAGCAAATTAGCCCTGCACAGGAGCTCGTGACTATAAAATAGCATTATCTGCCGTTTAGTTTGTTTGCTAAAGCAACGCTTTCTTTTACAAGGGATTCATACTCCTTTATTGAATCCTCTTCTTGTTTGGTCAACCACTTATTTGAGTCCATTTTGGCCAAAACGTTTGAAACTATAGTTCTTTCTCTGTAAAGTAGGTCTAATAGTTTTTTAAGATCTTCTTGGTTTATATTTTTCCATCCGACAGTTTTTTCCCAACTTGGGATAACAGAATTGAGGCTGCTAACAGCATTTCTCCAACTTTCTATATCCTCCTTTTTATAATTTGGAGGCACATATCCGGCAAAATGTTGAACTAATACCTGCGCGGGACACCCATTAAGCGTGCCCTCGACCTCAGAAATACCAATTTCTTGATAATCATTATTAAGCAAGAACCTCTTTGTTTCAGGAAATTCAAATTGGTTTTCAATGAGTTCTTCGGCCTCGTAGTAGCCCAATTGTGGGGCTTCTCCATAAACAATATTGGAGTACCCAGCGTCCGCCATGGCTCGGGTCATTGTGTGACCACTTCTGGTAGCCTCAAAGGAAAAGTCATCGTATTTTAATATTACTTCACCCCGCTTAAATGCGGAGTTTTCTAGCTTTGGTTGATACTTCAGGAGTTTCACCTTTGCTTCTTTTCGTTTTTCATTAAGCAAATCAACATATTTCTGTTTGTCAAGCTTAATTTTGGACGATTCTTCGAAATCTTTTGATGTATCTCTCCAAAATTTATCTAAACCTCCTTTCTGACTTTTGAATGGTAAAACATGATCGATGTCTTTAATATCGATAAAACCAATTTCTCTTGAATCTCCACTCCCTTTCCTATTATCTCCCATAACAAAGACAGAATTTTCAGGAATAATAACCTTTTTACATTCGCTTAAATAAGCCTCTCCAAAAGTTGAGCGTGCTTTTGCCGTGTAGGGTTCTTTCAGCGGTTGATCGTTCAGATAAACGATTCCATTTTTGATTTCAATACTATCCCCCGGGAGACCTATTATTCTTTTTACCCATCCAGATGGACTACCATATAGTTTCTGTGACAATTCTTTAGTTTTTTCATTTATAAAAACTACAATATCACCACTTGAAATTTGATAACCAAACAATCTTTTTTCACCTATCACTAACCCATTTGGATAAGCGAGCATTCCCGGAGCCCCCACAATTTCTTTCGCTAGCTCTTGTGGAGTCTTGCCTTGCCCTTTGGGAAAAGTTGGGTACATAGAACCCGTTCCGGCTATTGTTATTGGTTCTTGGCTGTACCCCAATTCCGCTTTAATTAATTTTCCAATTAACACATATCCGCCAATCCATATTGGTAAAATTATTAGCAAGAAACCAATAACAGTTATTAGGCGGCCAATTCTTGCTTTTACGCCCCTCGGTTTTAAGAGATAAAATTTAAGGCCATTTCTTTTTACGTTCACAAGCAAATCGCTAAAACCGCTCACATTATCTAGAATAAAAAGAGGGAGAAAGGCTAGGACAAGAAATAACTTAAATATAAAACCCAAAAGCCCCCTAAAAGATCTTTCGAACTTTAATATTTTCTTTTCCAGCAAATTGTTTATTATAACTGACAAAATTAATACCCCGAACGCAAAACCCCCCAAACCAATAAGAGAAATGAAAAGCGTTGTAAAAAGACTGGAATTTCCAATTCCCGTTTCTTGGATAGTATCAGAGAATGCTTTAGTTGAAATGGCGATTAAGATAATAACCGCGACCATACAGGAAATCCAAATAATCGCAGACGCACGAGTCAACCAAGGTAGAAGCTTATTCTTGCCCACGCTTAAATTATACCTTTAAATACGGCAAAAACTACCCCTTTGTATTTATAAACCATTTCTGTTTTATCATAGCCTATCTTTTGGCTTTGCCTGGCCATACCGTCTGCCCATACGACTGGTGGGGTAGAGGTAAAGATTGCTTCGTTAGAAAGCCCCAACTTTAGCTTCTAAGTTGCCTCTCAAAACTCCCCCTTGACAAGTGTTTCAAAGTGTTTCAAAATGGATGAAATAGGAACAAAAAGGAGTAAATGGGAGGCAAAATGTTTCTGGGCACTTTTGAAACCAAATTAATCGGCAAAAATCGTCTGGTGATGCCCGCCAAATTAAAAAGGGAAATTGGCAGCGAGCGTTTAGTGCTCACAATTGGCTTTGAGCAGTGTATTTTCGGTTTCCGGGAAAACGATTGGGCGCAGGCGGTGGCGCCGGAGCTTTCCCGGCCGTTCTTTTCCGATGAAAAAGGCCGTGATCTGCGCCGGAAAATTGGTGCCAACGCCCTGGTAGTGGATTTGGATTCTCAGGGTCGTTTTGTGATGCCGGAAAGCATGGCCGTTTTTGCGGGGATTGCCACTGGTGGGGTCACGTTAATCGGCGCCGGCGACCATTTCGAAATTTGGCAAACCGAACGTTGGGAGACATATCGGCAAAAAATGGGATGAGCGATTTTCACACGCCCGTTCTTTTACAAGAAGTTGTTGACAATTTAAAAATTAAACGAGGCGGTCAATATATTGACGCCACCGTTGGCGGTGGCGGCCACGCCGCCGCTATTTTAAAACTAGGGGGAAAATTACTCGGTATTGATTGTGACCCTGAGGCAATTAAGGCTGCCAGGAAGAGTTTAGCTTCAGCCTGCCCAACTACTTTCTGGCGCCTTGCCCGGGGTAATTTTAAGAATCTGGAGCAGATTGCCGCCGCCAACGGCTTTAGTCAAGTCGACGGTATCCTGCTTGATTTGGGAGTTTCCAGCCATCAGCTGGAGACGGCGGAGCGGGGGTTTTCCTTTAACCTGAATGGCCCGTTGGATATGCGCATGGATCCGGAGCTGGCAGTCACCGCCGCCGACCTGGTTAACGGTTTAAATAAGGGTGAGCTGACAGCGCTTTTTAAAAAATTTAGCGATGAGCCGAGAGCCGGCTTGATCGCCGAGGCCATTGTCAAAGCTCGGCGCCAAGCGCCGATAAAAACCGGGGCGCAGCTGGCAAGCGTTGTGGGTGTTAGACAAGGTAACAGGCATCCGGCGACCAGGGTTTTCCAGGCCCTGAGAATGGCGGTTAACGACGAACTTAACAATTTAAATCAAGTTTTGCCCCAGGCAGTCAGTCTGTTACGGCCGGGCGGACGACTAGCCGTGATTAGTTTTCACTCGGGCGAAGACCGCCTGGTTAAAAATTTTTTAAAAGACCAAAAAATAGCAGGTAACTTAATGATGATTAATAAAAAACCGTTAATGGCGACGCCGGCAGAAACGGCGGCCAATCCCAGAAGCCGCAGCGCCAAGTTAAGAGTCGGAGAAAAGTTATGAAAGCAAAAATATCCGTCCTCATTTTTACGGTCGTTTTTCTCCTCAGTATGGTGCAATTAGTGATTGCTCACAATTTGGCCACTTCCGGAGAAGAAGTCCGCTTGCTGGAAACGCAGATAAGTCTATTGGAGAAGGAAAACAATAAACTCTCGGCGGAGATTAACCAGATGGCTTCACTGGCCCGGATTGCCGGCGAGGCGGAAAAACTGGGCCTAACTAAGGCGACTCATGTTTTACGCCTGACTCCGGAAATTCCGGTGGCCATGAACCGCTAGAATAATGAAGTCCAATAGCAGAATAAATTTCCTCCTGATCGATTTTTTTTTGATTGGTTTTTTACTGCTGGCCCGGCTTTTTTGGTGGCAAGTGGTGGTTTCGGAAAAATTAATCGCCGCCGCGGAAAGTCAACACTGGACCTCTTTCGAGGTTCCGGCTCAACGGGGCAAGATTTTGGCCAGCGATGGTTTTCCGTTGGCAACTAATAAAGAAAGCTTCTTGGTTTTTGCCTCGCTGCCGGACTTGGAAGAGAAAGCCGAGCAAGTCGCCCAAAAGCTGGCACCGGTTTTGGAACCGGATGATCCGGCGACCATGTCTGGTTTAATTACCGAAAGGCTGGGCCGCCGGGATTTGGTTTGGGTGCCCTTGAAACATAAAATTTCTGCCCAAATTAAGGAGGCGGTTGAAAGCTTAAAAATAAAAGGGCTAGGTTTTGAAGAAGAATCACGGCGGGATTATCCGGAGGGTTCGGTGGCAGCTCAGCTTCTGGGTTTTGTGGGCGCGGACATTAACGGTCTTGACAAAGGCTATTTTGGCTTGGAGGGTTATTATGATTTGGAGCTTAAGGGGCAGGCGGGGATTTTGCGCCGGGAAAAGGATGCCCTTGGCCGGCCGATCTTGGTGGGCGAAGCCAAGGAAGAGGCGCGTCAGGATGGCCGTGATCTGTTGACGACCATTGATCGGGTGGCCCAATTTACCGCCGAGAAGAATCTGCAGGAGGGCATCCGCCGCTACGGCGCGAAAAGCGGTTCGGTGGTGATGATGGCGCCACGAACCGGGGAAATTTTGGCCATGGCTTCTTTTCCCGGCAAAGGCTTTCCTAACCCGGTGGTGGCGGCCGGTTTTGAGCCGGGCTCCATTTTTAAAGTTTTGGTCATGGCGGCCGCCCTCAATGAGGGCGTGATCACGCCGGAAACGCGGTGCGATAAATGCGGCGGCCCTCGAGTAATCTCGGGGGAAACCATCAGAACTTGGGACGATAAATATCCGGACAACCCCACCATGACGGAAGTCATTCAGCAATCAAATAACGTCGGCATGGTGTACGCGGCCGAAAAATTGGGCAAAGAAAAGCTGATTGAGTATCTGCAAAATTTTGGCTTAAATCAGTCGTCGGGGATCGATCTTCAGGATGAGTTGGTACCCCAATTTCGCCCCAGCTCTTCTTGGCGGGAAATTGACTTGGCGACGGCCTCTTTTGGTCAGGGAATTGCCGTCACTTCGATGCAGATGTTGAAAGCGGTAGGGGCCATCGCCAATCAGGGCCGGCTGATGCGGCCGTTTGTCGTCAAAAAGGTAATTTCAGGGACGGACGAAACGGAAATAAAACCCCAGGAAGAAAAAAAAGTGATTTCGGCGGCCACCGCCAGGGTGATGACCGAGATCATGGTGAACGCGGTTGATAAAGGCGAGGCCAAATGGGCGAAACCAGAGGACTTCCGCATTGCTGGCAAAACCGGCACCGCCCAAATCCCGCTGGCCGGCCATTACGATGCCGAAAAAACGATTGCTTCGTTTGTGGGCTTTGCGCCGGCCGATGACCCTAAATTCGTGATGTTGGTGACTCTGGTCGAGCCGACTTCTTCGCCCTGGGGTTCAGAAACGGCCGCCCCCTTATGGTTTGACATTGCCGGCGAATTACTGACTTATTGGGGAATTTTGCCTAATTAAGGTATAATTGGAGTATCTAGATGATCCGGAAGCTAAAAAATACCGTCCATCTTTTGCAGGCGATTTTAGCGAACCTTCTTTACAATTTTCCTTCCCGAAAATTAACGGTGATCGGCGTGACGGGTACCGACGGCAAGACCACTACTGTTCACCTGATACATCATATTTTGTGCCTTTCGGGTTTAAAAGCAGACTTGATTTCCACGGTTTTCGCCCCGGGCTTGCACACGACCACGCCTGACTCCCTGGTGCTCCAACGCTTAATTCGCAAAATGGTTGATCGGGGAACCAAATATCTGGTTTTGGAAGCCACGTCGCACGGCTTGGATCAGCATCGCTTATGGGGCATTCGGTTTCGGGTTGGCGTGATTACCAATGTCACTCACGAGCACCTGGACTATCACCGAACTTATGAAAATTATCTGGCCGCCAAAGCCAAGCTGTTTTGTGGTGTCGGGACGGCCATCCTAAATCGTGACGACCAGTCTTTTGGAAATTTAAAATTGAAAATAAGCAGAGCTTGTTGCTCCGCAATTGAAAATTCTAAAGTGGTCACTTACGGCATTAACCATCAGGCGGATTTTACGCCTCAGAATTTCCATTTCCAAACCTCCCTGCCAGGCGAATATAACCAATATAATTGCCTGGCGGCCATCGCGACTGCTTCGGCAGTAGGCGTCCCGGCCGAGAAAATAAGGAAAGCGGTGGCCAGTTTTAAGGGCGTGATTGGCCGCATGGAAGAGATAAGTGAAGGTCAAAATTTTAGGTTTATCGTCGATTTTGCCCATACCCCCAATGGCCTGGAAAATGTCCTGAGAACTCTTAACTTACAACTCATAACTCATAACCGGAAAACCGGCAAATTGATTGTTGTATTTGGTTGCGCCGGCTTGCGCGATGCCCGCAAAAGGCCGATGATGGGCGAGATTGCCGGCCGGCTAGCCGATGTGGCGATTTTGACCGCCGAGGATCCCCGGACGGAAAATGTCAACGATATCATTGAACAGATAGCCGCCGGTTGCCGCAAGGCCGGTGGGGTGGAAGGGAAGACTTTTTTTCGGGTGCCCGACCGGCGTGAGGCCATCAAATTCGCTGTTGGCTTAGCCAAAAAGGGCGACATTGTCGTTATCTGCGGCAAAGGCCACGAGCGGTCAATGTGCTTTGGCACCACCGAGATCCCCTGGAGTGATCAGGAGGAAGTGAGAAAGGCCTTAAAATGAAAAAACCACTATTTTTAAAAAAGGTCAAACGCATTCACTTTACCGGCATTAAGGGCGTAGGCATGACGGCCCTAGCTTGTTGTGCCCGGGATTTGGGGATCAAAGTCAGTGGTAGCGACGTGGCGGAAATTTTTGTCACCGATAAAGTTTTGAAACAGCAAAAAATTGCCTGGAAAATCGGTTTCAGCGCCGCCCATCTTCGGCCGCGGCCGGATTTGGTGATCACCACCGGTGCTCACGAGGGTCTAAAAAATCCGGAGGTTTTGGCGGCGGCACAACAAAAAATTCCCGTTTTGACTCAAGGTCAGGCCTTGGGAGAAATGATGGCGGGTAAAGAGGGCATTTCGGTTTGTGGTGTGGGCGGCAAAACTACCACCTCGGCGATGATCGCCACCGTTTTAAGTTTTGGCCAGCGTTATCCCAGCTACGCGGTAGGCGTGGCGGCCATTGATCCCTTAGGTCCGGGCGGTAAGTTTGATAAGGGCCGGGAATTTGTCGCCGAAGCGGACGAATATGCCAATTCACCCGCGGTTGACAACCGGCCGAAATTTTCTTTCCAGAAGCCTAAAATCATCGTGGTGACCAATATCGAATATGACCACCCCGATATTTATCAGGACTTTAATCAAACTCAAAAAGCCTTTACCGCTTTTTTTACCGGCTTGTCCAAAGACGGCCTGCTGGTGGCCTGCGCCGATAACCAAAATACCTGGGAAACCGTTAAGGACTTGGGCGTTAATCGGCAAACCTATGGCTTTTCCTCAAAGGCCGACTGGCAAATTACCAAAAGTTTTTTTGGCCTTGGCCAAACTATTTTTAGCCTGGCTTATCAAGGGGTGATCATCGATGATGTCAAAATCAAGGTGCCAGGTCGGTTTAATGTTTTAAATGCGACCGCCGCTTTTGCCGTGGCAACTCACCTGGGCTTAGACGCTCGGGTGATTAAAGCCGGGCTGGCCAATTTTGGCGGCACTAAGCGCCGTTTTGAATTTATCGGGCAGGCCAAGGGGATTAAGCTTTATGATGATTACGGCCATCACCCAAACGAGATCAAAGAAATTCTGCTGGCCGCCAAAAAATGGTTTCCCCAAAACCGGCTGCTGGTCGTTTTCCAGCCTCATACTTACAGTCGGACTAAGGCTTTATTAGCCGACTTTGCCAAAGCTTTCGGCTTGGCAGATCTGGTGGTCATTACCGATATTTATTCTTCGGCCAGAGAAACCGACAATTTGGGTATGAACGGCGAGGTACTGACTCAGGAAATCAAAAAATATCAAAATGATGTTGTCTATCAGCCCGGCGAAGCGCAAGTGGCGGCATTTCTCGGCCAACGGGCTCTACCGGGCGATGTTATTATTACCGTAGGAGCGGGGAGTATTTTTCAATGGCACCGATCAATTTTGCAGGCCTTACGGGCCTGAAGAAAAACGAAATTTTGGCCGGCTATACCACCTTTAACATCGGCGGTCCGGCGGATTGGTTTTACGAAGCCAAGACGGAAGAAGAAGTCCTGGGAGCGGTAGCCTTGGCCCGGCAAAATAACCTTCCCTGGTTTACTCTGGGCGGCGGCAGCAATTTGCTGGTGGCGGATGAGGGCTTTCGGGGGTTGGTGATTGCCATGCGTAATACGCAATACGTGATACGTGATACGAAAATAATCGCTGACGCGGGGGTATCACTTGCCAAGATTGTTGATTTGGTGACGCAGAATTTGTTGTCGGGCCTGGAATTTGCGGCGGGTATTCCCGGCACTATCGGTGGGGCAGTCCGCGGTAATGCCGGCGCCTGGCGCCAAAGCGTGGGTGATAAAGTCTTGCGGGTTAAAGTGGCGGACGACCACGGCAGAATCACTTGGCTTGACCAAAGAGACTGTCGCTTTGCCTACCGCGACAGCCGGTTTAAAAAAACGGGTGAGATTATTTTGGCGGTGGAGTTGGGTTTGGCAAAAGGCAATCAGGTGGACATTAAAAACCGGATCGCCGAGAACTTGGCCCAGCGCCGTTGTCAGCCGAAGCAGCCCTCGGCAGGTTGCGTTTTCAAAAACTCGCCGCCGGTCTCGACCGGGGCGCTGATCGATCAGGTTGGACTTAAAGGTAAGAAAATTGGCGGGGCCCAAATTTCGCCACAGCACGCTAATTTTATTGTCAATCTAGGCCAAGCTAAGGCCAATGATGTGATAGAATTAATACAAGTTATTAAAGCCGAAGTTAAGCAAAGGTTGGGAGTAGCGCTAGAAGAGGAGATCTGTTTACTAGGATTTGGGACTATAAAAAAATAGTATGGCAAAATTTATTATCAAAGGCGGCCAGCCATTACAGGGTGAAATTAAGGTTTCCGGCAACAAAAATGCGATTTTGCCGATTATGGCGGCCACGGTTTTAACTTCGCAAAAATGTATTTTGGAAAATGTGCCCCAAATTAGCGATGTTGAAGTTATGGCCAGGATTTTACAAGGCATCGGGGCTCGGATTGAAGGGTTGGGGACGCCGCGGCTGATAATTGATCCCGAAAACGTTTCTCAATTTGTTTTGGATCCGGAGCTGGTTAAAAAGTTGCGCGCTTCAGTGTTGCTCTTGGGGCCGCTATTGGCCAGATTCGGTAAGGCCAGAATGCGGCATCCCGGCGGCTGTTTGCTGGGCCGGCGCGCCATCGGCACGCACTTTGACGCCTTAACGGCCCTGGGGGCCAAGATTGTGACCAGCGAAGAAAATTATGAAGCCAAGGTTCGCCAATCTCACGGCGCCCATATTTTTTTGGATGAAGCCTCGGTGACGGCCACCGAAAACGCAATGATGATGGCCAGTTTGACGTCAGGCGTGACGATGATTGAAGATGCCGCCTGCGAGCCCTATGTTGAAGATTTGGCCAATTTTTTAATCTCGATGGGAGCGCAAATTGAAGGCGCGGGGACCAATCGGATCAGAGTTGCCGGCGTTAAAAGTTTAAGCGGCGCCAGCCATCGGGTTTTGCCTGATTATATGGATATCGGCACGTTTGCCATTGCGGCGGCAGTAACCAAGGGTAGTGTGACAATTACGGGGGTGCGGGAGAATGATTTACAAATGATTTTGCTTTATTTGGGGAGGATGGGGGTTAAATATCAACTGGAAAATGGGATGCTAAAAATACTACCCTCGGAGCTAGTTGCTGCAAATGCCAAAATCCAAACCCGGCCTTGGCCAGGTTTCCCCACCGATTTGATGAGCCCGCTCATTGTTTTGGCGACTCAAGCCCAGGGGACAACTCTATGTCATGACTGGATGTACGAAACACGGATGTTTTTTGTGGATAAACTGATTACCATGGGCGCCAATATCACTCTGTGTGACCCCCATCGGGCGTTGGTCGTCGGCCCCAGTAAACTCAAAGGTAAGGAATTGGAAAGTCCGGATATCCGGGCGGGCATGGCTTTGGTGGTAGCCGCTTTGTGCGCTCAAGGCGAAAGCGTGATCGATAAAGTCGAATTAATTGAACGCGGCTACGAAAAAATTGAAGAACGGCTCAAATCTTTAGGCGCGGATATTAAAAGAATTGCTTAATGAAACCAAAAATTTCTTTAGCCATCATCTTTGGCGGCCAGAGCGTTGAGCATGAAGTTTCCATCATTACTGCCTGTCAGTTGATGGAAAATATCAATCAAGACAAATATGAAATAATTCCGATTTATATTGCTAAAAATGGGGAGTGGTTAGTTAGCAACCGTCTTCCCAAAATCAAAGACTTTCGTGATCCTGAGGAGGTCAAAAATATTTTGTCGGAATGCTATTTGTTTAGGCATAAAGGACAAGTCTTTTTAAAAACCATCGGTGGCCTGTTTTCCAAAGAAATAAAAATTGAGGTTTTCTTTCCGGTAATTCATGGTACTTTTGGAGAGGATGGCACTCTCCAGGGTCTTTTGGAGATGCTGGGAGCGCCATATGTTGGATCGGGGGTTGTCGGGTCGGCCGTGGGTATGGATAAAGTGATGCAAAAAGATATTTTCAGAGCCAACGGCCTACCTGCCGTTGATTACGTTTGGTTTTTACGGGAAGAATGGATCCGAAGTCAAAATGAATTAGTAAAAACAATTGAACGCCGTCTCCAATATCCTCTGTTTATCAAGCCGGTTAATTTGGGTTCAAGTATTGCCGTTAGTCGGGCGGATAATCGTCGGCAACTGACGACAGCGGTGGAATTGGCGGCTAATTTTGACAGAAGAATTATGGTGGAACAGGGTATCGAGGACATTATTGAGATAAACTGCTCGATCCTGGGGTATAAAAAGCTGGAGGCAAGTGTTTGCGAACAACCAATTAAATCGGGTGAACTGCTCTCTTATGAAGATAAATACATAAAAGGCGGCAAAGCCAAAGGGATGGCATCTTTATCAAGACTAATTCCGGCCCCTATTCCTAAGAGGCTAACTCTAGAGATCCAAGAGACAGCCAAGAAGGCTTTTAGAGCAGCCGATGCGGGTGGTGTGGCCAGGATTGATTTTTTGGTTGACATTAAAAAACAAAAATTTTGGGTTTGTGAGATAAATACCCTGCCGGGATCGTTGGCTTTTTATTTGTGGGAAAAGTCTGGTTACCCGTTTCCAAAATTGGTTGATAAGTTGGTTGAACTAGCTCGGGAAAGGTTTAATGATCGGAAAGCCACTAATTATTCTTTTGAGTCAAATCTTCTGGCAATGGCGGGAAAAGGGGCTAAGGCTTAAAAGTATTGATCGGGTAAATCGTTTTCAAAAAGTATTATCGCTCCTGGTTTAGTAAATTTCGAAATGATGTCTTGTGCCTCACTAAGGCTTTTAGCCCAATATTTTTGTTTAAAATCTTTTAGCCCTTTTAGCCCGGATAAAAGAGCGTCTTTATTAGTTTCGCCTACGACAATGATGGCATCGCAAATCTTGGCAGCTTTTTGAGCGGCTTCTTGATTTTCTGAAAACTGGACTTTTCCTAATTCAACCATTCCTGGAGTGACCAATATTTTTGGGTGGCCGGAAAGCTTGGCCAGTTTTCCCAGAGCTAAGCTAAAACCTTCTGGATTTGAGTTATAGGCATCGTCAATAATTGTTAAGCCGTTGGTTTCTTTGATCTCCAAGCGATGGGGAGGAGTCGGAATCGAGGCCAGAATTACCGTCGCCGAGTCTTTTCCGATGTCAAAGTATTGAGCGGCCTTAAAGAGATATTCGTCTTTTGGCCCAAGCCGCAGTCCGCTGGAGGGCAAAGAGTCCCAAAGCTCTTGTTTAGCTTTTTTAATGTTTTCTAAACTACCGAACCGCTCTAAATGCATCGGCCCGATGGCCGTGATAATGCCAACCTGGGGATGAACTAAGCCACAAATAGATTTTATTTCTCCTGGTCTGTAAGCTCCCATTTCGCAAATAAAGATTTCTGTTCCCATTGGCATAAGAAGAATATTTTTAGCTACTCCCATCAGGGTATTATTGTTACCAACGGTTTTATAAACTTTATATTTAGAAGCAAGAATGGCCGCAAGTTTATCTCTAGTGGTGGTTTTTCCCCATGAGCCGGTTATACCAATTGTCATCAATCCTCGATGTATAAATAAAAATTTAACCTTAGCAAGCGAAACATATAGTAGTTTTAGGCAATAATCCAGTGGCGAAAGAATTTTTACCGCCAACGGAATTGAATTAAAGATTTTGGCAAGAACAAACATCAGTCTGGCCTTGGGCGTCCAATTAAGACGGCCCTTTATTTCCAGTACCTCTTTTCCCGGATATTTTCTTTTCCACTGGTTAAACCGCTCAAGGTCATATTCCTCAAGTTGTAGAAGATAAAGATCTGACTTTAGGCTCATCTTAAGAACTCCTTAAGAACCTCACAAAATTTTTCTTGGCTGTCAAGATAAGAGAAATGGCCAGCGTCGGGAATAACTACCAACTTTGAGCGGGCGATGCCGCGCTGAAGAATGTCTGCCATAAAAAGAGACGTTTCCTGATCATTTTTACCCCAAAAGATTAAAGTGGGAGTCTGGATTTTGCCCAACACCGGCGTTAAATCCTCGTCTAAAATTTTAAGAAACGTTTGCTTCAGATTTTTATTATCCGACAGCGATTCATAGTCAGATCCCTTTGCCCAGAAGTGGTAAACTAGTGATCGCAGCGGCCGGTAAAAAACATTTAAGATGGGTAAGGAGAAAAGAATTCCGGCTAAATGAGCGACTTTCCTTTTGACCTCAATCGCCGGATTTTTAATTCTCACACCTGAGGAATTTACCAAAACTAAATTTTTAATAGAGTCAGGGTACTGGCTGGCAATTTTAATGGTGATGGAACCACCAAAAGAGTGGCCGATTATGGTTGGTTTGACCCCTAGATGTTTTATAAATTCATTGATGATTTTGGCATATTCGGAAAGATCAAGAGGGTGTTTGATTTTGGAAAGCCCAAAACCCGGGAGATCTAGAGCATAAATGACGAAGTCTCCTTTTAACCTCTCGATGATGGGAAGCCAAGATTGCCAATTACCTTCCCAGCCATGAAGTAATACCAGTGGAGCCGTTTTCTTATTTGTTCCGAACTTCTTATAATAAAGCATAGTTCCATTATAATATGTGGCAAGAACAAATGCCAAAATTGTCAAAAGCGGTTGGCGTAGTTTTCCTTGTAATTTTACTGTCCC
>CAZTHI010000022.1:0-14741 GCA_964613135.1 uncultured Gammaproteobacteria bacterium | reverse complement strand
AATCAACCATCGAAATTAAGCAAACCCTGATCGATTTGGGCAAGGTCAGGGTTTCCGAGACTAAAGAGGCAGATTTTTTCCTGAAAAACACCGGCCCAAAACCGCTGCGGCTTACCAATATCTCTTCCAGTTGCGGCTGCGTCACGGCCAAAATTATGAAGGCAGACGGCTGGGAATCGGCCGAGTTCGGGATGCATGCTCAAAGTCGGTCCACCATCGAAATCCTGCCCAACGAGACCGCTACCGTCCGAGCCGTTTATCGTCCTTCGGTGATGCCGGTGCGGGGACCGGTCGAACGCGAAATTTACCTTTCCACCAGCGACCCTGGCCAAAAGCGGCTAACTTTTAAAATTAAGGCTCAGGTGTATGACTAGCAACTTTCTTTTTGGCGTTTCCCTGACCGCCTCTTTTTTCGCCGGCATGCTGGCGCTTTTTGCTCCCTGCTGCATTACTTTTCTTTTCCCCGCCTATTTGGGGACCATCTTTAAGGAAGGCAAAAAGGTGATTTTTTATACTTTTATTTTTAGCCTGGGAATCTCCTCGATTTTGATCCCAGTCGCCTTGGGTTTTCGCCTGCTGATCGACTTTTTTAATCTTTACCATCAGGCAGTTTACTATTTTGGCGCCGTTGTTTTAATTTTGATGGGTCTTAATACCTTACGGCCCTTTTTCCAACTCCCGGCCCTCTTTCATGCCAGCGGCAAAACCGGCGGCCAAACCACGGCCTTTTCGGTCTTCTCCTTAGGCGTTACTTCCGGTTTGACCTCTTCCTGCTGCGCGCCGGTGCTTTTTGCGGCCGTGACGCTGACCTCGCTTTCACCCACCATTTTTCAAGCTATCGTGGTGGCCGGCGCTTATGTCTTGGGCATTGTTTTCCCCTTATTCTTCCTTTCCTTAACCTACCAAAAAACCGTCGGCAAGATCGCTGGCCAAACCAGACAGCGGCTATATGCGGGGCTCAAAATCTTAGGAGGCGGCCTTTTTGTAGTCACCGGAATGCTCATCGCGGTCTTTAATTACTTAGGCAAAATCCAAATGTATCAGATGGAGGGCTACAGCCAGATGATGCGGCGCTTGGTTTTTAATTTCGCCGGCTATTTTCAAAATCCCCTAGTTGATATGGCCAGCTTCAGCTTGATCGTGATTATCTTTGTGAAGCTGGTCAAAAAGGGGTGATTCCTCTTGGCAGTTGAATTGCATTACGCCGTCAGGTATTATGAGTAAGTATGAGTAACCCAAACCCGCAACAACCACCTATCAATTTAGAAGATTTCAGCAAAAAATCGCTTGAATTTTACGAGCAGATCAAAAAAAAATTGGAGAAAGAGGCAATGAGTAAATACGTGGCGGTTGATCATGAAACATCAAACTACTGGCTTGGCGAAACAGCCTCCGATGCACTAAGTAAAGCGAAAGCGGAGTTCCCACAAAAAATATTTTATCTTATCCAGGTAGGATCACCTACTTCTTTTAGTATTCAGTCAATAACTTCTGGCTCTGCACTTGAGAAGAGAGGGCTATATGGTTTTAGCTGGACACATTGACGAGAGAAATCAACTATGGGTAACAATTACCGTGGGTGGAGCGACTCAAAAACAGACAATTCAAGCGCTTATTGATACTGGCTTTACCGGGGAACTTTCTCTTCCTCTTCACGTTGCCATCCCTCTTGGACTACAATTAACCGCCGCAACTAAAGTTACTTTTGCAAATGGAAAAGAATCAGAAGAAATGTTGTTTACTGGAACGCTTGATTGGGGCACGACAGCAAGCAGACCTGTCACAATTAATGTTTTTAACTCAGACACACCATTGGTCGGAGGAGGACTTCTTCAGGGCTATGTTCTTCTGGTAGATTTTGACAAGAAGCGGTTAATAATCAAAGAACCGGGCATTGACGAACCGTCTGTTCCGCCTGAAGTCAAGAAAAAAAGCAAAAAATGATACTCAACTGGATCAGATGCGCAGGTGACGAGTGGTGTGATTTTTTCAGATTAAACCTAAATCACCCACACTTTGACAACCTTGAAGGAGTGTATATTATTTGGCATGGAGCACCTAACTCCGCAGTTGTTTATGTAGGGCAAGGCAATATTCGCGAAAGAATATCAATACATCGCAATGAACCGGCAATAACGCAATATAGGAGCAACGGACTGTATGTAACCTGGGCACCAGTAGCATCTGGTTACCGAGATGGAATAGAGCGATATTTGGCGGAGAGATGGAACCCATTAATCGGCAGAGAATACCCTCAGTTCACGCCGATACAAGTTAATTCTCCTTGGCCATAAACTCCCCAGATTATTTCTCGGCGAGAGCCGCGTCAATAGTCTTTTTAATTTCCTCGTAGGGCAAGGCTCCCACAATCAATTGCGTCTTGCCGGTCTTGTTGTTAATCAAAACCGTCCCCGGCGTGCCATTGATGCCCGCCTGTTGACCACCCGCCAGCTGCTCGTCAATCACTTTTTGATATTTTTTGCTCTGAAAACAGGTGTCAAATTTTGTTTTATCAAGACCGACTTTTTGGGCCACTGCCGTGATCGTGTCGGCCGTCAAGCTGGCTTCGGCAAAAATGCCGTCCACATACTCCCAAAATAGGTCATTTCCGCCTTGATCGGCAGCGCATTCCGCTCCCAGGGCCGCCGGGTTGCCGTTGGCGTGAAACGGTAAGGGATAATGGCGATAGACCCAGTTTACCTGGCCTTTGTAATCGGCCAGGATCTTCTGCATTGTCGGATGAAATCTCTTGCAAAAAGGACATTCCAAATCAGAGTATTCCACTAAAGTAATCGAGGCGTTGGTTTTCCCCCGCAGATGATCGGCGGCCGTCACTTTCGGGACATTATCGGCCGAAGGGAACACCTGTTCCCCAGTTGGCGCCGCCTGATTGCCCGCTACGGCCGGCACCGTGGGCACGGCCAAATTGGCCCCGCCATTTTGCGCTACCGCTTGGCTCCCACCCGGCTTTTGTTCTAAATATTGATTTTTAGTAATCAGATGCCCCAGCAAAAACGAGGCAACCACTAGGGTGATCCAAAAAAATTCGTTTCTCTGATTGGGATTATTCATGTGTCAATTCTCCTTGGTAACCAGAGTTTTTAATTGTTTCTAAAATCGCTTGTTGATCGGTGATTTTTTCGTCAAATTCAACTGCCGCCAAACCCGAGGCCTGGTTAACTTTGGCGCTTTTTACGCCCGCCAGCGCCTCCAAATCCAGGGTAATCACCTGCGCGCAAGACTCACAGTGCATGCCGGAAATTTTTACTTTAAGCGTGGTCATGGAATTAATCATACCAGGACAAAATGAAGAAATAATTAAGAATTATAATTTCATCCTTTTTAAAAGCAGGGCGTTGGTCACCACTGAAACACTGGAAAACGCCATCGCCAGTCCGGCGATTTCCGGCTTTAGGGTCAAGCCCAGGGGCGAAAAGAGGCCGGCGGCCACGGGAATACCCACCACATTATAAAATAAGGCCCAAAATAATCCCATCCTAATTCTTTTAAAAGTTGCCGCCGAAAGTTTTAAGGCCCGGACAACGTCCAGCAGATCGTTTTTTACCAAGATGATTTCCCCGGTCTCTTTGGCAATATCCGTGCCCCCACCCATGGCAATCCCCAGATCGGCGACAGAGAGCGCCGGGGCGTCATTAATACCATCGCCGACAAAAGCCACCTTGCCGTCTTCTTTAAGTTTGGCCACGTACTTGGCTTTTTCCTGCGGCAAAACTTCGGCAAAAACATTTTTAATGCCCACGCTGCGGGCAATGGCCTGAGCCGTCCGCTGGTTGTCACCGGTAATCATGACCGTTTTGAGGCCCATCTTGTTCAGGATGCGCATGGTTTGGGCGCTGGTTTCTTTGAGGGTATCCGCCACCGCGATTATCCCCAAAACTTTCTTTTGGGCAAAAACAATCATCGCGGTTTTCGCCTGCTCCTCCAGCTTCTTCAAAACCGCCTCATTTTCTGCGCTCAGGTTAACGCCAAAATCCACCGCCAGCTTTTTATTGCCAATTCCGGCTAAAACTTTTCTACTCCCTATCTTTATCTTGCCAATTACGCCTTTCCCCTCCACGGCTTTAAATTCCCGCGCCTCGGTCAACCTGAGGTTTAATTGTTTGGCTTTATTAACGATTGCTTCTGCCAAGGGATGCTCACTGCCGACTTCAAGGCTCGCGGCTAATTTCAACAAATCACTCTGGCCAATAATGTCCGTTGCCTCCGGCTTGCCTTTGGTGAGGGTGCCGGTTTTGTCAAAGACAATCACCTTGATGCCGTTGGCCTTTTCAAGGGCTTCCCCGCCTTTAATTAAAATGCCGTTTTGGGCTCCCAAACCGGTGCCCACCATCACCGCTGTCGGCGTCGCCAATCCCAAAGCGCAGGGGCAAGCAATGACCAAAACCGAGACGCCAAAAATTAGGGCTTTTTCCAGCTGGCCGCCGCTCAAAAATAACCAAACCACAAAAGTTGCCAAAGCAATGACAATCACTGTCGGCACAAAAACCGCCGACACACGGTCGGCAAAGTCCTGAATCGGCGCCCGGCTCATTTGCGCGTTTTCCACAAATTTAATAATTTGGGCCAGCATCGTTTCGCTGCCTACTTTTTCCGCCTTGATATATAAAGCCCCATTTTTATTTAAAGTCGCCCCAACCATCCAACTGCCCGGCTTTTTTTCCACCGGCATTGACTCACCCGTCACCATGCTTTCATCCACAAAGCTGCCCCCTTTAATGACCACCGCATCCACCGGAATCTTTTCGCCGGGTCTAACCAGCAAAAGATCGCCCATCTTTACTTGGTCAATGGGAATGGACCGCAGATTATCCAGTCCTTTTCGGCTCTCCACTAAAGTGGCGGTTTTCGCCCCCAGCTCCATCAGTTTTTTGATCGCCTGGCCAGTTTTGGCTTTGGTTTTGGCCTCCAAAAATTTACCCAAAAGAACAAAGGTAATCAGCAGGGCGGCGGTTTCAAAAAAGACCTCACCGACCATTCGGCCGGTAGCCAAAGTTAGCACGGTCACCGCCAGCGAGTAAAAATAGGCTGCCGAGGTGCCAATGGCGATCAAAGAATCCATATTGAAAGTTCTCTTCTTCAAACCGGCGATCGTTCCCTGATAAAATCTCTTGCCGGCCCAAAATTGTACCGGCGTGCTCAAAATCAAAAGCAGAATCCTTTTGGGCATTTCTTCGGCGATCAAGCCGGGCACCATGGAAATTAGGGTGACCGGAATAGCCAAAAACAGCGAGAAAACCAGCAGATTTTTAAGATCATTGGTTTCTTTTTCCTGCAACATTTTGTGATGGTCATGGGCTTCTCCGGTCGCAGCGCTCTCGACTATCGCCCGATAACTGCCGGCCTCGCTAACTGCGGCAAAAATCTGTTTTTGATTGGTTTTTTTCTCGTCAAACTCCACTTCAACTTTTTCCAGGGCAAAATTAACATTAGCGGCGACCACCCCCGGCAATTTAGAAATTGATTTGCGAATCAAAACCGCGCAGCTGGCACAGTGCATGCCGGCAATACCAAAGGTCTCTTTTTTCATTTGTCTTTCTCCTCCTCCCGAAAAACACTCAGGACTTCGTCAAACATCCGCTGGCGTTCGGCCTCGCTTTTGCCTCGCACCGCCGTGGTCACACAAGTGTCTAAGTGATTGCGTAAAATTATCTCGTTGACTTTGCGCAAAGCCGAAATCACGGCCTGGTTTTGGCGGATGATGTCGATACAGTAGCGGCCGCCCTCAAGCATTTTGAGGTTGGCCTGCAAATGACCGATCAGATAACTCATTCTCTTGGTCGCCGTCGGGTCGTTTTGTTTCATAGCGAAGATATCATACCCCCCCTAGGGGGGTAAGTCAACTGGCAGTTTTAGGCAAAAATTCTTATCGCTCCCCAAATCACCAAAATCCCGCCCACAAAACTTAAGGTCTGGGAAAAAGCGGTTTCTTTCTGGAAATGCTGGTGCAGTTCGGGAATGAGGTCTGAGGTGGCAATATAAATAAAATTGCCGGCGGCGAAAGCGATTAAATAAGGAATAAAGTTCGCGAACGCGGCCAGTAAATAAAACGCCAGAATGGCGCCGGCAAAAGCCGCCAAGGCCGAAAAAATATTGAAAAGCAGAACGCGGTTTTTCTTCATCCCCCAGGCCAGCAAGACGCCGAAGTTGCCAACTTCGTGGGGAATTTCATGAAAGAAAACCGCCAGGGCCGTCACCACTCCCAATTAGAAATTGACCAAAAAGGCGGCGGCAATGGTGACGCCGTCTAAAAAATTATGCAAAGCATCACCCACAATCACCAGGTGGGTCGTAGGCTTGGTCACCGCACAAGAACTCCCCCGGGCAGGCCTGCCTGCCGGCAGGCAGGCATGATGGTGGTGCCACAACAAAAACCTTTCCAAAAAGAAAAAGCCGACAATGCCCAAAAAAACCATGTTGGAGACCGACTCCGGCCGGGCGGCCTCTCTCAAGGCTTCCGGCAAAAGATCCAAAAAAGCGGCCGCCAGCATCGCTCCGGCCGCAAAAGCGACCAGCCAATGAGCCATTTTTTGGGCCAAATTACCCCGGAACAACAGCAAGGCAGCTATCAACAACGACACACCGCTGCCGATAAAGGTAAAAACTAAAATCCAAATTAGCATTTTATCTACCTTCGGTAAATTTCATGGCTACCGACGGCGTGAAACCAAATCGTTTTTTCGTCGGCAAACTCGAAGATAATTCTTAGACTTTCATTTAAGGAAAAGGACCAAAAATCCCGTAGCTTGCCGGTTAATTTATGGGTTTTCAGTCTTTGATCGAAAGGATTCTGGCGGAAAATCTTTTCTCTTTTCTCGGCCAGAAGTTTAACTCCACTGGGCAACCGCTTATACTCTCGCTCAAATTTGCTCGAATAATAAATTTTCATCCCGATTCCTTACCGCAAATCTTTAAGAGATTTAAGCAGCTTTCCCCGACCGGCCTTAAGTTCGGCCCGGCTTTGCTCCAGTTCCCAAGAGAGCTTCCCCTCCAGCCACATCCGCAATAAACTACGGAAAAACTCACTCTTACTGGCATATTCGCCGCTGGCGACGGTTTCCTCAACCACCGCCGTTAATTGTTGGGGTAAAGAAATATTAATAACGGTCCTCATGTTTAGCCTCCTGCTGTAATAATTAGTATTACAAATAGCATACAACACCATGATCTTCTTGTCAAGTCCTAAGTTAAACCAAGAGCAAATTTAGGCCGAGAAAAACCAGAGCCATGGCCACGGTGATCAATTTTTGCTGGTAAAGACTCAGATCGGCTTTAAGCGGCCAGAAAAAACTTTGGGGGTGGCCAATTTCGTCTTTCAAAAGCCGCAAAAACATCGCCATCACCAAGCCCTTGCCCAAAAAACTAGCGCTGGAGGTGATGACGTAAAAACAGGCGACCAACAAAACCACCTGAAAGATAACATTGCGAAAAGGCGATTTTTGAGAGTCGACCGAAAACGGCTCACGGTAAAGAAATCTTTCTAAGTCCGGTAGCAAAGTCCCCGCCATTCCCCCCAGCCAAAACCAAAGCAAATTCAGCCGCCAATTTAAATGAAAAATCGTGATCGCCGCCAGCCAAATGATGATCAATCCAAAATGGCCGACAATTTCTTTCCTAAGCATCTTTTTTCAGTATATCACGCTGTTCTCTCAATTCTTTTAGCTTCCACATAAATAACCTCGCCCGATTGCGGACCGAAGCGGCGTCTTTGACAAAATTGCGGGCTTGTTCCAGAACCGGCCGCGGCAGGGTTTTGGCCAGCTTAATATACAGGGCCTTGTGGTCCAAATCGCTCAACTCTTCGGCCAGCCGGTAGCCATAATCCTGGAATTCCCGGGAAATATATTTGGCCGCCAAGGGATCAAATTTCGCTATAATCGCACCCAAGGGCACGAAGCCGGCGCCGGTATTTTTCCTGAATTTTTTCATTTGCGGCAGATCAGTAAGGGCAAAAGAGTTAAAATCGCCGCCAGCAAAAAGGCCCAATTCAACCCCACTTGCGACCAGATTACCAGCAACAACAATAAACAACCCGCCACTTCCCCTAAGCCGATGGCCATCTCGCGGAAAAGAATCGCCCGGCCGGTCGAATGGCCATCGAGCGCCTTCTCATAACTCCAAACACTCAGGGGTATACCCCGCAGATTGCCCCCTAAATTGGCGATCACGCTTAAAACCAACAAACCGGGAACGCTGGCTACCACCGCCCGGCCAAAATACACCAAAAAGAAAACCACCGAACCCAAGACAATCGGTTTATCCTTGCCGTTAAAATCTACCCAGCGGCCGATTAAAAAATTGGCCGCCGCGGCCAGAATGATGGCCAGGGTAAAAAAGCCGCCCAGCGACAATTCTTCTTTCAGAATCAGAAATAGATATAATGGTAGGGCGACGCTATTTAAGAGGGCGGCCGCCGACTCCCCGAAATAGGCCAAAAACATCGGCAAATGTGTTTTAAAAAGGCCAAAAACTTCCACCAAGGTGGTGTCAACGTGGGTCTTTTCCTCCGCCAGCCGACCCAGGGCCAACAAGCTTAAAACGACAAACGCCAGAGAAAATAAAAAGAGGGTGGGATAGCCGAGTTCGGCAATCACCAGTCCTCCCAAAAAAGGCACCCATAGGGAAAAAATGCTGGCGGCGGCGCCAAAAGTACCCAACTGGCGGCCGAAAAAACCCATCTGGCCGACCTTAGCCATCAAACCGTACCAGCCAAACCAATAAAAGCCGGCCGATAAGCCCCAAAGAAGGCTGGCCGGTAAAATTAACCCTGGAAGGCTTTTGGCCCAAAATAAACAGGCCAAGGCCAAAACCAAAAACAAGTGGCCTAAATAAATTTGCTTTTTAAGTCCGATTTTCTGGGCTAGATTTTCGGCCCCCAGGCCGGCGATCAGTTTAAAAGAGTACAGTCCCAAGAAGAATAAGGGCACCGCCAGAAGAGCGACTTGATCTCCCCATAACTTACCGGTCGATTTATAAATAAAAATAACGGAAAAAAGCGATAAGAGGGAAATGGCCACGCCCCGCAGATAATCGCTCAAAAACAACGGCCAGGGCCGACTGGGATTTTCTGTCATACCGGCAACCCCTTTTCCAAAACCGAAGTAATTGCCTTAACCGTCTTTTTAACCGCTTTTTTGGCCTCGGTCAGCTCCTTGCCGACAAAATCCCGGAGCACGTATTCAATCACGTCGTTGCGGTCAAGATGGTTGGTGTCGCCTTTGGCCGGATGGCCAATGCCCACCCGGAACCTCACAAATTCGTTGGTCCCCAGGTGTTCCGTAATGGAATCAATGCCGTGGTGGCCGGCCGACCCGTGACCAATCACCGCTTTGATCTTGCCCAAGGGCAAATCCAAATCGTCGTGCACCACCCACAAACAGCGCTTAGCGTCTAGCTTATAGTAATTAATCAACTTGGCCACGGCAAAGCCGGAAGCGTTCATCATGGTTAAGGGTTTGGCCAACATTAATTGAGAATTGAGAATTGATAATTGAGAATTAAATTTTTTCTCAAACTGCCACTCCGTTTTTCCAAGCGGTAAAAGTTTACGCGCCAGTTCATCCACTACCATAAAGCCAATATTATGGCGGGTATAGGCGTATTTCTCTCCCGGATTTCCCAAACCGACAATTAGTTTCACCCTTTTATTCTATCACTCATTCCACCAAAACTAAACGCTACACATTGGGTCAAAAGTTAGACAACATAACCTTAGAAATTTTTGAATTATTATTCACTATTTCCAATAGTAGCAACAAAACTGAAACGCTCTATAAAATAAGTAATAAGATTGACCTTCTAAAAATCCTTTTAAGGCTTGCGAAAGATACTCAAGGATTAACCAATAAAAGTTATCTTGAACTTTCGGAAATGTTACAGGAAATAGGCAAGATGCTTGGCGGATGGATAAGAGCCACCAAGCAGAGCTTACCTTAGAATAAATCTTTTACCAGAAACTATCAAACGAACAACATGAACATTGTCATTGCCATTGTCAGCATTCCAGTTGTTGACATTGACGCCATTGTCGGGGTTGGCATTGCCAACATTAGCGACATTGGAACCAACGTTTATTGAATATTTCTCCGTTAATAAATTTCACTGCGGCTTGATAAATTCTTACCGCTGTATTTAATGCGTCTTGAGCAAAGCCAAAGACAAAAGAGAAATAAACGTAGTGTCTAGTAAGTCTTTTCTTAAGTACGCTTCCGATAAAAACTTATCGGAACTCTGACTATTAAAGATTCTAGAAGAAGGCGAAAAATAAAACGTGATTTTTGCGGGAGACCAAGAGGAAAAATCCAAAAGAACCAAGGAACCAATTTCCTATTTCTTTTTTGCCACTACCAAACGAACAACATGAACAAGCCCATAGCCATAGCCAGCACCCCAGTCGTCAACCTCGACGCCATCGTCGGGGTAGGCATCGCCAACACCAGCGACAATGGAACCTGATTCGCGTACTGCGTTTTTAGTTCTTCCACATTGATAATCATAATCTGAACCAAATAACCAGACTCCTTTGCCTTTTTGAGTTGTTTCGTCTAGATATTTAAAAATTAATTCTGTAAGGGTAGATGCTTGATCGGGAATAATCACATCTACGTCCTCGTCTTTTAGACCTAATCTTTTTCTTAATTCTTGACCATCTTTTTCAGCTAATTTTTCTTGCGTTGGTAAGTCTTTATTGCCGCTATTGGGGATAAAGAATTTTTTTGGATCAGTATAAATAGCTACTTGAGCATTTATTGAAGGTAATTTTAATAATCCATCTCCTCCATCAGCTACATACCGAAATAATCTTCCTGCTGTTCTTTGACCTTCAATAGTTTCTCCAGTTAAACTAAAAATATGAGCACCATCCTTTACCAGTGCTTTTGTCTCTTGCTCTGTAAATGGACGAAATTCTTGAGGAATTGGTTTTGTTTCTACTAGAACTACTGTTTGTTTTTCAACTGGAGTTGCAACAGAAGGTAAAGGCACCTCGCCAAATTGCTCACGAAGAATACGGGCCATCTCAGCCCCAGCAGTATTTCCCCTTTGACGCTGTTCTAATTCCCAACGTTCGATTGTCATTTGCTGCTTATATTACTACCCTATAATGTATTTGTCAAGGGGCTAGAAGTTGAATGACTTCTGCGTCTGTAATTTGCGAAAAATCTTGATAAAATTGGCCGACGGCGAAAAACATCTCCGGCGCCTCAAGATAAACCACTTCATCCGCCACGGATTCAATTTTGGCTAAAGCATCTTTAGCGATTACCGGCACCGCGACAATAATTTTTTTAGGGTTTTGCTGGCGGAGAATGTTTATGGCGGCTACGACGGTCGATCCGGTCGCCACGCCGTCATCGGTCAGGATCACGATTTTATCTTTTAAATCAAGTGGTTGTTTGTCCGAACGGAAAGTTTTTTCTCTTTCCTGAATTTCAATTTTGATTTTTGATATTTGATTTTTAATATAATTATCATCGGCCCCGGTTTTCTTCGCCAATTCTTCATCTAAGGTTGGTTCCCCAAACGCACCCACCGCTCCAATCGCCAATTCCGGATTATTGGGAGCACCAATTTTTTTAACTAAAATAATATCTAAAGGAGAATTTAGTGCTTCGGCTAAAGCTTGGCCAACCACCACACCACCTCGAGGAATCGCCAAAACTAAAAGATTGTCCCCACCCAACTCCGACTCTTTCAATTTCGCAGCCAATAAATTACCCGCCTGTTGACGATTTAAAAAGATCATGGCCAGAAGCTACTTAATCTTCCCTAACTGTTTTTTGGCAAATTCGCCAACGACCGGTAGCATGAATTCTTCTCCCTGATAGGCCTTAAAAATCAGCACCAGCCAAAGAATAAAGCCGCCAATCATCACCAAAGGAGAAAGAATCCAGCCCACGACCGGCAATAGTGACAAAATCATCAGTCCGCCGAAAACAATAATCGATTGCATCGCGTGAAAGCGGACAAAGGGATCCTTTTCCAACAAAAGAAAAACAATACCGGTAATCCAGCCCAAAACATAAGACAGGGCGGCCGCGGTATTTTTAGGTAAACCTGTTCCTTGCGCCATAAATTTTCACCTCCTTTCCCTAGCCCCATCGTCCCATACTTCCAATTCTTCTGTCAATAGCCAATTAAAGCCGAATTAGCTTTTCCAGCCAGGGAAGATGTTTATTCCGCCTCTGCCACCAAATATCTTCCCAAACATAATGAATCGCCAGGTTTTTCCACTTCCCCCACTTGTCAAAATAGCGAAGCATTTCGTCCACCGGCACCAGCTCTTTTTCCCAATCTTTACCAAAAAAGATTTTGTTGTAAATTTTCTGCTCCCAAGGCGAGATATGTTTGAGAAAATCCCAGCAATGAAAAACATCCAACATCATGTAGCCCACCGAAGCCGGGCCGATACCGTAAAGAGAAATCAAAGCCTCCGCTTGCTTGTCAGCGCTAGCTGCTCTTAACTTAAATTCATCAATTTTGCCTTCCGCAAACGGCGCCGAAACGCGGATCAAGGATTTGGCCCGGTAGCCCATTTTTAAAGCACGTAATTTCTGCTCATCGGCCGCAAGCCGTAAAACCTTTTAATCACCGGCTTAAGGAGTGGGTCTTTGCCGGCCTCGCGGTAAAAGCCCGAAAATCCAAGTCTAGATTAAACCGCCAAATGATTTCTTTTTTCAGGCTGGCCAAAAACGCTGAGGTCAATTTTCCCTTAGAGAAAACCTGAACTTTTACCTTGGGGCTCTTGGCTGTACCGGCATTTGTCAAAATCAGGCCCAACTTTTGACCGAGCCACACCATGGTCTGCCATCTTCTTCCCGACTCCCATTTCATGTCTTGGCTGGGAAAATGCGCCGGCTTAAAAAAAGTCGCGTCAAAATGAAAAGGCAGAGTTGGTTTTATTTCTAAAACGCTTTCAAAAGCTAAATTAAGAGGCCTATTCATATTAGCCAATCTTCCCGCCAGACAAGCTAACGGCGAATAAGAGAAAAAGCGAAAATACCGGTAATAATTATTAAAACAACGGCCACCACGGCCAAGGGATTAATCGCCATTAAACCTCACTTTCTCCTTAAAAAAAGAAAATATAAAATAATCAAAAATAAAGCGCTGATAATCGCCGCAAAATAATAAGTATTCTCGACACTCCAATCAATCATAATTTTACCCTCTTTACTAAAGACAACGACCAAATAAGAAAAAACAAGGCCATTGAAATCGCAATTCCCGCCAGGACTAGGGCTTTAAACAAATTTTCTGGCTTAATAAACAATGGCGAGATTACGCCGGCAGAGAACCAAGCCGCCGCCACCGTATTTAAAAATTCCGATAAAGCCTTAAGCTGACTCGGCCTCAAATTCTCCACTTAATTTATAATATCTTTTGTGCTGGCGCCCTGTCAATCAGAAAAAAAATTACTTTTCCGCTTCCTTTAAAAGTTCTTCGTATTTTAATTTTCTCCGGTCGTCGTAAGTCACCACTTTGGCCTTTTTACTTTTTACCAACACCCAGTTAACCAACCGCCGGCCATTCTGACAGCCTAAAGACTGGGCGCAACTTTCCCAGGCGTAAGCCAAAATGCGGCCGAATTTATCGTCCTGATAATAATCATACTCCAGTTTGATCGTTTCGCCGTCAATCATGGTGGTTAGAAAATCCTTGGCCTCCTCAAAACCTGGCTCACCCCGATTCGACGCGTCAATGCCGATTAGCCGCACTGTTTGGCCGTTGTCGATTTCAAAAGTATCTCCGTCCAAAACTGCGGTTACTCTAGCTTCAGTCGGAAAAATTTGGGCCGACTGTCGGTAGCCGCCCTGGTGGGCCAGCTCGCTTAAATTTTTCTGCCAATCCCAGCCCAAAATTGAGGCCAAAATCAGGCCGGGGAAAAAGATGGTCGGAATCCCCAAAGAAATCAACAGCTTTTTCGGCAAGGACTTTTTCAAAGATAATCCTCTAAATTTATTTTAGCTAGCTCTTTGAAATACTTCCCCACTTTTAGCTTTTTGACCCAAAGATTTAAATATTTCTGGTCCAGGTTTTTTAGTTGGATTTGGTAGACAAAGGCGGCGTCAACCAGGTGTTTCTCAATCTTGCCCATTTGGTACCACTTTAATTTCTGTAAAATCATATCTTCAGGGCTAGCCATCATCATTGATTGGCCAAGTATTTTTACCCGCTTTCTTCGGGAAAATCTTACTTGGTCAAATTCTTCATTTTTAAGAAGCCAAAAATCAAGCTTTAAGTAGGTAGGCAAATAAACCATGTTAAAGACGCTTTTGTGAAGAAGAGCGTCCTTGACATCCTCCGGCTGAACCAGAAAATCATCGGAAAGTTTCTTGGCAGCGGCCAGGAATTTTTGGGCTTCGTTTGGGCGCAACTCTACCACAAAATCAATATCATGTGAGGCACGCGGCCGGCCATAAAAAATGGCGCTCCAGGCGCCGGTAATCATATAGGGAATTTGATTTTTTTCTAAAAAGGAAGAGATTATTTTTAGGAGTTCAGTTTGATCTTGCTCCATCGTTTTAGGCTCCCATCGCAGCGATGCCGTCTTTTCTTACCCGTCTAACCGCCTCAGACAGTTTCATCCCCAAACGAATCTTTTTATCGCCGGACATTTGGGAATATTTTTTTAGCAAGAATTTGGTTAATTTTTTCATCTTTCTCATTTTAACATATTAAAAAAGTCCCAGTTGCTCCTTGACGGGTTTACCCTGAGAGAGGCC
>CAZTHI010000021.1:8484-14955 GCA_964613135.1 uncultured Gammaproteobacteria bacterium | reverse complement strand
TTCCTGGTGCCGGCGCTGATCCCAATCGCCGCGGTGATGAATTCCCATCAGTTCATCCCAACCCCACGGCGCTTCGTATTGAATATCGGTGGCCATCCGGGCGTAGTGGGCCCGTTCTTGGTCTTCGTGGTCCCGGAAGCGCAGCTTTTCCTTCCTCATCCCCATTTTTACATACCAGTCCATCCGATTCTGCTTCCAGTACTCAAACCATTTCTTGCCTTCAGTCTCGTCGGGCTTAATAAAATATTGGACTTCCATTTGTTCAAATTCCTTGGAGCGGAAAGTAAAGTTACCCGGCGTGATTTCATTGCGGAAAGCTTTGCCCATTTGCGCAATGCCGAAAGGCATTTTAATGCGGGTAGAATCAACCACGTTTTTAAAATTGACCTGAACCCCGTTGGTAATTTCTCCCCGTAGATAAACTTCCAGCTGCTCGCCTTCTACCACCCCCAAATAAGCCTTAACCAAAAGATTGAATTTTTTCGGCTCGGTCCACTCGACCTTGTCTTGGCCATGAGATTTTTCGTGGGCTTCGATTTCCTCAGCCTTATCGGCTCGAAATCGCTGGTGGCAAATTTTACATTCCACCAACGGATCAGTAAAGGCCTCCACGTGGCCGGAAGCCTCCCAGGCGCGGGGGTTCATCAAAATATCGGCATCCAAACCAACGATATCGTTTCTTAATTGCACCATCTCTTTCCACCATTGATTTTTGATGTTGTTTTTCAAAAGCACCCCCACCGGCCCGTAATCCCACGTTCCGGCTAAACCGCCGTAGATTTCCGAGCCGGGATAAATAAAGCCTCGTCTTTTACACAAACTGACGATTTTTTCCAGCGTCTCCATGAATTTAGTTTACCACAAATGTTAATATTAGGCGAAATGGAATTGGATGTTCATCAGCTTTTGGCCAAATACAAAATTACGCCTGATCCCCTGAAGGATCAATTTTTTCTGGTCGATAAACAGGTGGTCGCGGCAATGATCAAGGTGGCCAATATTAAAGCGGATGAGCGGGTTTGGGAAATCGGGCCAGGCTTGGGTATTATCACCCGGGAGCTAGCCAAAAAGGCCAAAGAAGTCATCGCCGTAGAAATCGATCCGCAATTCAAGCCGCTGCTGATGGCCTTACCCCGCCACGTTAAAGTTATTTATGCCAATGCCCTGGAAACGAAAGTAAAATTCGATAAATTGGTCGCCAGTCTGCCCTATAGCCTATGCGAGCCGTTAATGCATAAGCTGACTAACGTTCATTTCCGGTCGCTGGTTTTAGTTTTGCCGCAAAAATTCAGCCAGAATTTAATCACTCACCCTATTTTTAGTGCCCATTATAAGACCAGAATTATCAGCGAGGTGGCCAAAGCCGCTTTCTCTCCTCAGCCCAAAACCAGCTCGGTAATGGTCAAAATCACCCGCAAAGCTGCTTGAGAATCTTGGGAGTATTGATCTCTTTTTCGATGATACTTTCGATATAAGATTTAAGACTGCCCGGTTGCTTTTTGAATTCTTCGGGTACGCCGAAGCCCAGTTCTCCCAGCAGCTTTTCCTCAAAGTCGCGCACCAGCGTTGGGGGCCGCAAAATCCCGATTTGGGCCAAATAATTCTGCAAAAGGTCAAAAACCGGTTGGTTCTCCTGTTCGTCCGGCGTTAATTTGTCTACCAGCTCGCACAAATAATAGGCCAGACCAATTGCCAATAAGTCTTTCCGCCACCGCCGGTAAGCATTAATAGTCTGAACCTCGCAAATAATATCCAGATTTTTGCCCTTGGCCAAAAACAGAGCGCTGTGATTAAAAAGTTCCAAAGCGCCGGCCTTGCGGCTGGTCATCCTTCTCACACCTTTGGCCATCACCCTGATTTTGCCGTAATTTTTGGTGTAAATCGTCAAAATTTTGTCGGCTTCACCAAAATTGCTGCGTTTAAGGACAATGCCTTCGGTTTTGAAGGAGTGTAGGGACACGCTATAAAATCAACTGCTTATCCATCGTCAGGTCAAAAACCTCCGACCGGCCGTCAAATTTGACGATGTTTTCGTAGCCGTAAGTCCCCGGCTGTTTTTGGATCAGCATCTTGTAGGGTTGGCCCTTGACGGCTTTGAAAGGCAGTTGGTATTTGAAGGTCAGCTGGGCCTTCCCTTGTGGCCGTAGAGGCGAGGTATCGCCGTAGAAAGCCTCAAAGACCGTCTTGTCTAAATCTTCGTAGGTTTTGACTTCAATTTCCGAACCGGTGGCTTCAATCAGCTGACTGCCCTTGGGTACATAAATACGCACCCAATCACGGTATAAAGCGTTCAGGCACAGTTCGCCGGCTTCCAGGTTACAGTTGGAAGCAGGTTCGGGATTTTTGTAATCAATGATCAAGGTTTTGGTCACGGTGCCATCGCCGCCCACCGCGATGTCTTGCGTAAAAGCTTCTTTAATGAACATGTTGGATTTGGCGCCGGCGAAATTACAATCGTTAACATGCAAATAGTCGGCCTCAGTCTCTTTAATCCGGCCGGCGGCGTTTAACGCCTCCACCGCTTTTTGGATATCCGGATCCAGGAAGTAAAACAGGAGATGTTTTTCTTGGACTTCAGAGAAAACCAGGTTAAAAAATTCCGGCCACCTTTTGCGGGGCGACTGCATGACGTTGAGTAAAATCGAGTGCATTAAGGGCCCGATCATCGCTTTTCTTTCGGCCTTAAGGGTACCCACCGGCTGGTCGGCTAACCGCTCCAGCTCGTAAAAAACCTGCGGACAATTACAGCGTTTGTCGTTTTCGGCGGAAAAAGTACCCCAGTCAGCCACACCCACCGGCCCCAACACCCGCAGCAAATCAACCAAAACATTGGTATCAATGGCAATAATCCCCTGAATATCCGAAGACCCGACTTTTTGGTAATTCGCCCAAAACGTATCCATGGAGACCTTGAAGTCCGGCGACAAATTCATGTCGCGTAAATGCCAGTTATAGACATTTTTATGATAGTCTTTGATCGGCTGGGGCGCCGGCAGGCGGTTACCGAATTTGGCGTCTAAGCTGTAGATATCCGACGAGCCTAATGGTTTGAAATTACCCTTGTTAACCGACAAAATGGCGTAGGCAGTTAAAAAGCCGCCGGTCGGCCGCAGCTCGGCGTCGTTTTGGAAGAGCAATAAATATTTTTTCTCGCCGGGAAAACCCAAAAGCGGCTTAAGATAGGAGACAATCGGCTTGACTTCGCCGGCAATTTTGGCGGTGCTGTCAATCATTTTCACCAAATCGGCGATGTTGCCCCTGATCTTTTTGCCAAAAAGGGTTTCCGGATAGCGATTGGGGTTAATTTGGCTGGTTTCCTGACTGGCCAAGGCCAGCTTTGCGCCCACTTGATCCAAGCTTGGGCCCAATTTGTCCAGCGTGTCCAAGGCCAACATCAACCGCTGTTCCGTGGTCATGCCCTGGGGCTTATTAACCTCGTTCTCCTTGCCAAAGCCCAACAAATCGGAATATGGTCTTAACGCCTCAATCGCCACTTCGCCCGCTTCCAAAAGATAGCGGCCGCCATTGGTAACTCTTTCGCCGTCCCGATAATAACTTCTGGCAACGGGGACAACTTTTAACCAAGACAGTTTCCGATAGTCGGCAGTTAATTGGTCTAAAAATTTTTTAGTAGTGGCCAACTTCTCGATCGATTGGTTTAGATTTTGGTTTTGGATGCCCTCGGGAATGCCCTGCGCTTCTTGGCTTAAGGCCATAATGTCCGCTTTAAGCGCCAACGCCGGTAACAAACCAAAAACTACCCCTAGTCCCACCAGGACAACCAAAACCAAACCCAAAATGCCTAATTTTTTGAAATTGAGTCTCAATTTCCTGGGCGGCTTGGCCAGATCCGCCATCGCTTCTCCCTCTAACTTAACCTGTTTTTCTAAAGCATCTGCCATCACAAAGCTCCTTTACCGGTAACCATCGCCCAGGGCGTTTTTAACATAATCATTATATCCTGAAGAATCGATCTTTGTCTAGCGTATTCCGCGTCCATGCGCACCCGTTTATCAAAATTAACGTCGCTGCGGCCGGAAACCTGCCAGTGGCCGGTAATACCCGGCTTGACCCTTAAAAGTTCTTCCACATATTGCTTGGTTTCCGGATGAACTTTTTGCTGCTCGCCCAGTTCGTCTGGGTCGCAAGCATAGTAAGCCCGAGGGCCAACGATACTCATCTCTCCCCGCAAAACATTGAAAACCTGGGAAAGCTCGTCCAAAGAAAAGCGTCTTAAAAAAGCGCCCACCTTGGTTATGCGTGGGTCTTTTTTTAATTTATAACTATTTTTCTTATATTCTTCGTAAAGTTTTTTAAATTTGGGATCGGTGGTTAACAGTTCGTGAGCGTTGGCCACCATAGAGCGGAATTTAAACATGCGGAATGGTTTACCGTTTTTGCCCACCCGCGGCGGAATTTTGGCGAAAACCGGACCGGGCGAATCCAACCTAATTAGAATCGGGGCCAAAATAAAAACCGGGGCAAAAATAATCAGCAGCAACGTGGCCATCAAAATATCCAAAATCCGTTTCGTAATATCGTAAAACATGATTTAAAGATAACTTGTTTTGCCTTGCGTTTTCAGGAGTTCGACTAATTTTTTAACATCTTGAGCTTTATCTTTTTTACAAATCAAAATGGCATCATCCATAGCAATAATAATTAAACCTTCAACACCGGCTACAGCAACTAATTGATCGTTAAACTCGATCAAATTATTTTTAGCTTCCAGGCCGATGAATTCGCCCTTTTGGCCATATTTCATCACGACGTTACCGTCCTGGTCCTTCGGGGAAACATCGTAAATTACCTGCCAACTGCCAATATCGCGCCAACTATCTTCCATCATCGCCATAAACGTCCGGTCGGCTTTTTCAAGAATTGAATATTCGATCGGCGAATCTTCAAATTGATGATAAATCTGAGCAATCTTCCCCTCTTCTAGATCTGCGGGTAACTTTGAAAGTTGATCGATTTTTTCCACAAGCCCAAATCCGACTGGCCATTTCCGCTTCATTTCGTCAAAAACAGTTACTAACGGCGCCGTAAAACCAGAACCATGCCAGTAATAATTGCCGGCCGCTAAAAACTTCTTGGCGGTGGCTTCGTCCGGCTTTTCCACAAAACCCTTCACTTTAAAAATTGAAATTTCTTCCTCTTTTTCTAAAAGGCCATTGGTCTGGATATAACCCAAACCCGTCGCCGGGTAAGTTGACCTCACCCCATAGACCACCATGGCCTTTTCCCGATCGGCCACTTCCGCGGCTACTTTCATCATGCGTCTAAAACGGGGAATATCTTGAATGTAATCATCACAAACTAACCAATGAATGATGCCCTGGGGATTTTGGCTTCTGATACGCATGGCCGATAAAGCAAAGGCAGCGCTTGTTCCCCTTTTCTCTGGTTCAGAAATATAGTTTTGAGGTAAAAACCCAGGCACTTGTCCTAAAAAAATCTGTTTATAGCGATCGTGGGCGATAACAAAAATTCTTTCCCGGGGGATAAAATCATTTAGTCTTAAAATAGCTTCCTGAATAACGGTCCTTTTACCAAAAAAGTTAATAAATTGCTTGGGAATAGCCTGCCTGGACCTCGGCCACAAGCGCGTTCCCGTTCCCCCTACTGGAATTACGATATAGAAATTTTCTGGCGCTTTTTCCATTCTTTTTCTACGAATTCTCTTATTTTCTCTTCAAAAACATCCTTGCTAAATCTTTTGGCGTTTTGCCGACAATCTTCCGGCCTTAAGCTTTTTAAACCCTTTAAGCTTTTAAATTTTTCGACTGCCTCTGCCAGCGCCTCCGGCGTTTGCCGGTTAAAAAACAGGCCGGTTTTCCCTTCAATAATTGTTTCCAGAGCCCCACCGGCTCCAAAAGCGATGACCGGTCTGCCGCAACTTTGCGCCTCCAAGGGCACCAAGCCGAAATCTTCTTCCGGCGGAAAAATGACCGCCTGACAATTTTGATAATAACTTAAAAGTTCCGAGTCTGTCAACTGGCCCAAAAACTTAATGTTTAGCCTCGCCATTTTTTTTAAGCGGCGCATTTCCCGACCCACGCCGACGATCTTTAACGGCAAGCCCAACTGGTTAAAAGCCTTGACGGCGACATCAACTTTCTTATAGGCAACCAGTCTGGAAACGACTAAAAAGTATTTTTCGCCTTGCCATTCCCCACTTGCCATCTGCCACTTGTTTGTCTCTACTGGAGGATAGATCATCGTTGAATCCCGATGGTAATATTTCTTGATTCTCTTTTGGACATTCTCCGAGATAGCAATATAGACATCGGGGCGCCGTGAGGCAACCAAATCCCAATGACGTAAATAAGAAACGACCGGCCGGCTCAAAGTCCGGGAAAACCGATTCTGGAAATAATCTTCGTAGCCGCTCCAAAGATAGCGGGTTGGCGTCAAACAGCAGCAAATGTGCCGTGTAGAGGGTTTGGTCATAATCCCCTTGGCTTCGGC